>JAYENL010000216.1:0-28339 GCA_034722055.1 Armatimonadota bacterium | reverse complement strand
GATCGTTGTCACCGCCCGTTGCCGTCATGTCGTACGGCTTACGTTCACCCACAAGTTGGGGAGGGCTGTTGGCCGTGGAGGGGCCGCCTGAGGGCGCTCCTCAGGAGCGCGCGAAGTCGGCCCGCTGGGGGCGAAGTGACGCAATCGGCGGCCTGGACGGCCAACGGCCGGGCCGGCTTCGGCTCCAGCGAACGATGCTGGAGCCTCAGACGGCCCCTCCGGACGGCACACTGCGAATCGCCAGTCGCCACGATGTGGGTAAAAGGTAAGCCGTACGGCAAAGCCACCCGCCGACGGCGCTCTTTGTGAGCGTCCGGCGACTTCCGTACGCGGTCACTACGGGAGGCCCAGGTCGCCCAGGACGCGGGTTAGGGCCTCGAGGTCCCTGATGGCTCCGGAGGCCATGCCCTTGCCCAGACGCCGCAGGTCGTCAAGGGTGTCCACGTCGAAGTCCGGCGACAGGTGCGCGACGGTGAGGTTGGCGGCCTCCAGCGCCCCCTCCGTGTCCGCCAGCGCGTCCTGGGTGCTCCAGCGCACATCGTCCAGGACGCCCGATGCCAGCGGACCGCGCACGCCCAGAAGATAGTATCCGGCATCGTCGCAGGGCCCGAGCACCGCGTCGGCGGCCTCCAGGGCCTCGAAGGCCTCCGCGACGCGCTCCGGAGGCATCTGCGGGCAGTCCATGCCGACGAAGACCGTGGCGTCGTCGGGCTCCGGTTTGATGTCCTCCAGGGCGCTGTGCAGCCGCTCCCCCAGGTTCGCGCCACGCTGCTCGATCAGCCGCCAGTCGGCAGCCAGGCGGGGCGTGAACCACTCGATGGCCTCCGTGTAGGCCAGCACCAGGCGCGGCGCCGCCTCCGGCGACGCGCTGAGCAGCCCCTCGCACAGCGCCAGCGTGTCCTGCAGCAGGGCCTCGGCGACCTTGGCGGCCCCGGCGGGGCCGATCTCCTCCGCCAGCCTCATCTTGGCCCTCCCCGGCAGCGGGGGCTTCGCGAACAGCACCAGCCGTTGCATGCGATCACCGCACCTTCGCATAGAATCGCGCCGGAACGTCCGGCGGCATCCCCAGGTGGAACGATAGCCACAGGCTCATCGCGCGCAGGGCCGTGCGTAGATGTCTCCCGCCCCACGCCACGCGATCGTCATCTTCACACGACAACGGCGACGCCCCAGGCGCCGCCGTCAGCGCTCCGTCTGGTCTGTCCTCGGACCTCCTGTCGATCCGCCGCGGGTCATGCCTCGCCTCCAGCGCCACCCGGCGAGTTACCGTATCCGGGACTCGCTCTCCCACATGTCGGCGTTCGGGCCCAGCTTCTCCTCCAGGGGCCTGGTGGCCTCGTCCAGTCTGTCGATCACGTCCTGCGGAAGGCTCAGATCCGCCGCCGCGGCGTTCTCGCGCGCCTGCTGGGGATTGCGGATGCCGGTAATCACGCTCCCCACGCCCGGCTGGGCGATCAGCCAGGCCACGGCCACGTGGGTCATCTCCTCGCCGATGTCGTCGCAGATGTCGCGGATGCGGTCGATGGCCTGGAAGGTCTCCTCCTCTGCGCCCTCCTCGCCATGGCGGGTGCCCTCCCGCTCGTCGGAGAAGTGCCGGCTGCGGGCCCGGCCCTCGGGCACATCGTCCGGGCCGTCGTACTTGCCCGTCAGCATCCCCTGCATCAGCGGGCTGTAGCAGAGGATCGAGACCTTCTCCTCCACGCACTTGGGCCGGATCTCGTGCTCGATGGCCCTGAACAGCAGCGAGTAGGAGACCTGGTTGACGTCCGGGTGGCCGTGCTGCAGGATCTCGTCGAGGTCCTGCGGCCCCCAGTTGGAGACCCCGCCCACGCGCACCTTGCCCTCCTCGATCAGCTCCTCCATGGCCGCCCAGGTGTCCTCGAAGGGGACGCTGCGGCTCGGCCAGTGGAGCTGATAGACGTCGATGTAGTCGGTCTGCAGCCTGCGCAGAGAGTCCTCGCAGGCCTGCTTGAGCGCGTCCGGCTCGTGGTGGCTGGGGGAGGCCTTGGTAGCGATGATGGCGTCATCCCGGATGCCCTTCAGCCCCCGGCCGAGCAGCTCCTCGGAGGCGCCGCCGCCATAGCCCTCGGCGGTGTCGAAGAAGTTCAGCCCGATGTCCACGGCCAGGCGCATGGCGTCGGTGGCGTCCCTCTCGTCCTGCTCGCCCCACCACTGTCCTCCGGCGATGGCCCAGCAGCCGAAACAGATGACCGGCACCTCAAGATCACTGTTGCCAAGCTTCCGCGTCTGCATTCGAACCCTCCACTTTGTCTGTGATCTCCTTCGCGCCGAAGGGTATTGCCGTCGCCAAGCGAAGTCAAGGCCATCCTTGTCTGTCCACTCTCTCTTCATGGGTGAGAACTCCCGAGGCTGCCTTCGCCTGGAGCGCGCCCCGTGCCGGGCATCGCCCAGCAGGGCCGGACGGTTCTGAGGCGATCCACGGAGGTTCCAGGTGACCCGTTGGAGAAGCATCGGTCATGGCAACGGACCGCCAGCAAGCCGGGGGCAGCCGATGTCCATGGACGATGCGCTGCCAGCAGGGACCGACGATGGCCGCATTTACAATGTCGCAGCCGGGCTGCGCACGCTGAGCATCTGGTTTCCGGTGATGCTCGCGCTGGTGGCCGGGTATCAGCTCTACGAGGCGCGGTATGGCGAGGTGGAGGTTGCGGATCCGGCCCTCTTTGCCTGGGGCTTTCCCACGCTACTCGTGGGCATCATTCTGGCGGACAGCATCTACCGGATCGCCGCAGGGCTCGGCACGCGCTGGCCGCTATTCTGGGCCCTGGTCTGGGTCCTTTTCCCCCTGGGGCTCATCCCGGTGGTGGTCCTGTGGATCCGCGCTCGACGGTACCTGCTCGAGCGCGATGTCCCCCTCGGCGTATTCGGTCCCACGCGGGGAAAGGTGAGCCGTCTGCGCGAAGGCGCCGGCGAAGCTGCTGACCGATAGCGGCAGCCCGCGTCTGCACGGCGCCGGGCGCGCAGGCAGAAAAGAAGGCCACTTACAGGTGTCCAGGTCGGGCTCTTCGGGCCGAGTCCCGAGACGATCAAAGAGCTCCGAGAGCAAGCGACAACGGGGGCCTCATTGGGGGTGTGAGATGCCGGGACTCCATCTGAGAATCACGCTGCCTGCGGCGGCCGTGCTCTGCGCATGCTGCGCATGCGCCCACGAGCCCGTGCGGCTGCCCGATGGCGAGCCGCTGGTGTGCATCTATTACTTTGGCCACTGGTGGGAGCCGTGGCGCACCAGCGACCAGGCCGTGGCCGATGACCTCCAGATGCTGCGCGGGATGGGCGTGAACACGGTCTGCCTCGACCACGAGTGGTCGCAGGCCATCGCAGGGGACTGGCGCTGGCTCGACCGCGAGCATCGGCTGGCCAAGCAGGCCGGGATGGGGATTATCCCGTGGCTGAGTCTGAAGAGCTTCGGAGACGTGGCCCTGCCGGAGCGGCTGGCGCTGGCGGAGCAGTGGTACGGGACGAGAATACCGGTCAGCGAGGATCAGTCGGGGGAGCGCGCGGGCGTTCTCATCTACGATCAGCAGACGATACGGTTCGGCGCCTCCTACGCGCTCGACTACCTCGAGCGCTATCGCGACGAGACGCTGCTGCACCTGCGGTGGGGCGAGGGGACGGCGCGTCCGGTCATCTGCCTGGGCGTGGAGACAGCATGGCGCGGCGGCTTCGACGAGCGGACCAACCGGCGATTCCGATCCTATCTGCGTCAGCGGTATGGGACTGTGGAGGCGCTCAACGATGTGTGGGGGACCGACTACGGGGCCTTCGATGCGATCGATCCTCGTGACACGCGAATCTTCGACTACGAGGGCGCGCCCAACGGCAACGCCGAGCACCCCGTGGCGGTCGAGGACCATGTGGAGTTCCGCGCCCGTATGATCTCAGTCGGGCTTGGCGCCATGGCCCGGCGCGTCCGCCAGCAGCATCCGGAGGTGCTGGTCCTCGCCGAGATCCCATACCAGTATGGGAGCGAGCATCCCCACGCGCGCGCTTATCGGATCACCTACGGGGCGAACCCGTCGGCCAACGGCTACGCGGACATCGTGCTGTTCCGCTGCACGGGCCCGCTCAACGCTGCCGAGATCGAGGCCCTCAAGCAGGCGCGGGAGCGGACCGGCCAGCGCTTTATCCTCACCTACCGCACCTACTCGGACTGGGACATCCCGGCGGGCACCGACGAGTTTGACCGCGCGGTCCGCACCTACGCCCGCCAGGCCGCCGCGCTGGCCGGCGGCTTCGGCTTATACAGTTGGAATGAGATGGTGGACACGCACGTCGCGTACGCGCCGGATCCGCCGCGGGAGAACGGCTGGACGCAGGAACGCGCCGAACGTGCGACGGGGCTGCTGGCCGCGATGGTTGAGCGCTACCGAGGTCTGGTGGGGGAGGGCCAGTGATACTCGCCCTGTGCCACCATCGCGTCGCTCTGGTCAGCCTCGGTGCCCGACACTCCGCGGTAGCGCACGCTGCTGAACATCGACCTACCCCGTGCGGCATGACAGCTCCCGGATGCGCGCTATCGTGCACAGGTCGGGGATCTCGTGAGCCGCCATGCCGTGGCCTTCAGTCAGTGGGCGGATTCGGTGCCACGGGCAATATTGCTTGCGCCGTCCCCGGTCAGAACGGGTTCAGCGGCTCCGGCTTGTTGACCGCCCGGCACATGCGCTCGTAGAGCGTGAAGTAGTTGGTGACCGCCTCGCCCGGCGGGATGATCTCGTCCACCCGGTCCATCTCCTCCTCCGTCAGCTCCACCTCTGCGGCGCGCAGCGCCGACTCCACGTGCTCCACCGTCCGCGGCCCGGTGATCGGCGAGGTGATGCCCGGCCGCTGCGCGCACCACGCCAGCGAGAACTCCGCGAGAGTGATCCCGCGCTCCTCAGCCAGCGGGATCAGCTCCTCCACCAGGTCCAGGACCTTCTCCGTGAAGCGGTCGTGGCCGTCCTTCTGCCCCACCTCCTTGAAGCGATGGCCCTCCGGAATGGGCTGATCCTTCCGGTAGATGCCGCTGAGCACGCCGCCGGCGAGCGGCCCGAATGTCACGAGTGCCAGCCCGTAGCGCTGCGCGGTCCACACCAGCTCCATCTCGGCGCGGCGGTCGGTGAGGTTGTATGGCGGCTGCTCAGCCACGATCTGCGGCCCGCCCATCTTATCGGCCTTCCAGAGCGCCTCCATGAGCAGCGGCACCGGCCACTTGGAGGTCCCCACATAGAGGATCTTTCCCTGATCGACCAGCGTGTTGAGGGTGTCCAGCGTCTCCTCGATGGGCGTGGTGATGTCGGTGATGTGCAGATAGAACAGGTCGATGCGATCGGTCTGCAGCCGTCGCAGGGAGTCCTCCACCGCCCGCGTGAGGTGAAAGCGGCTGGCGCCGTGGTCGTTCGGCCCACGGCCCATGCGGGCCACGGCCTTCGTCGCCAGCACCACGTCATCGCGCTTGCCGTTGGCCTGCAGGGCCCGGCCGGTGAACTCCTCCGAGATGCCGCGGGCGTAGACGTCGGCGGTGTCGATGAAGTTGATGCCCCCGTCGATGGCCGTGTCGATGATGCGCTGCGCCTCCTCCTCGTCGGTCCTGCCTCCGAAGTTCATGGTCCCCAGGCACAGCTTCGAGACCCGAACGCCACTGTCGCCGAGCTGTCGATACTCCATGCGTTTCGCCTCCATAGGATCTCTATCTCGCGCACATGCACGTTCGACCCTCGGGCCTCTTCCCCTTCGAGGTCATGGCCCGAGCGGCACCAGCAGGAAGTCGCGGGCCGGGATGGTCAGCTCGCCCGGATCGGCGTTGTCGGGAAGGCCGTACTGCTCAGGCTCGATGGCGAGCTCGACGGTGTGCTCCTCCTCCGAGACGTTCGCAAAGACCAGCACCACCGCGCCGTCAGGCGCCCGCCACGCCGAACCCAGGACCGCCGGCAGCTCCACCGGCAGGCGTCGCTTGTACATCCATCGCGAGCGCACCACGGGCAGCTCCGTGGCGATCCGCGGCGGCGGCAGCATCCGGCCGTAGAGCAGCCACGGCCTCGCCGAGGCGTAGAACTGCGCCAGGCGTCGCAGGTACCGGGAGGTCTCCGGGGCGTAGCTGACGATGTCCGGGCGCACCCAGCCCGGCTGGATGCCCTGCACCACCGCCTGACCCATGGCGGTCACGAACTCATCCATGCGCACGTCCCCGCCGCGCAGCTCCTCGGGGTAGTGAACGCGCTCGGAGTAGGGGTCGTACCACTTGCCCACGGGCCGCCCGGCGCACACCGCGTAGTCGTGATAGACCGCCTGCCACAGGGGGATGGTGTCGGGCTCCCGCGAGCCGTAGGTGAAGGCGTACTCGTTGACGTCGATGTAGGGCTCGCAGGGCTCCTCGCCGCCGGTGAAGAACTGGGGCTGGATCTCGCTGCACAGCTCATGAATGCGCCGCATGATCTCCCGCCGGCCGTCGATCCAGTGCGTGCCGCCGCCAGCCGGGTGGTTGTGGTGATCGGCATGGCAGGGCACCACGCCCGCGGTGCCCAGCTCATCGACGTAGAGGCCGTCGGCACCCCGCTCCACGAAGCTGCGGCAGTAGCGCGGGAAGTACTCCTGCCACGTCTCGCTGGCGGGGCACATCACGGCCGCGGGCACGCCCTTGGTCGGGCTGGTGGCGACCTCGCCCTCCTGCGTGACCACCGCACCCCTGTGCATCTGCTCGTCGAAGGCCGCCAGGCCGGTGTCGAAGCGCCTGATGTTCACGTAGGGCATCACGGGCACGCCGGCCCGGCTGACGGCGCGGGCCGTCTCCTCAAAGCCCCTCGGCGCCACCTGTGCGCCGTGCCGGACATCGAAGCCCGGCAGCATCCACGTCGTCCACCACCACGCCACCGGCACGTCGAAGTACCCGGCGAAGGCCTCCGCCCGCCGGCCATTCGTATCCGGGAGCATGCCCGGCGAGATCTCCCGCAGGCGCTCGGCTGAGATGGAGCGCATCTCGTCGGGGCTGAGCTCCGGGCGCGGGAAATCAGCCGCCGGCTGGCGGAGCATGCAGCCCACCATCCACAGCGCGGTCTCCCGCACCGTCTGCGGGAGGTCGCGCTCGGCAAGCGGCCCCTTGGCACACCACTTCTGATCCAGCGCCCACCGCCGGTAGAGCTGTGCGGCCCCGTACCATCCGCCCTCGGCGACGCCGATCACGGCCGGCCAAGGGCTCTCATACTCCGTGCAGCTCGGCCCGGCGCCCTCCGGCACGTGCGTCACCGACCAGCTCAGCCCCCGCGTCATCTCCAGCCCCAGGTCGAAGAGCTTGTAGTAGCCCTCACCGTCGTGGGCGGCGAGGTAGAGCCCACCGTCGGGGTCATGCCACGAAAGCATCTGCATTGACGCCCGGCTGGACGGGTAGCTCAGGTGCAGGCCGGCGAGGGTGGCTTCAGGATGCTTCATCAGGCGGCCGAGTCCCTGCGGCCAGGCCACGGCATCGTCCCGCGGCGTCTCGCCCAGCGGGGGCATCTCGGCCAGCGCCGGCATGCGCAGCCGCCGCAGGCCCCAGCCGTCGGCGGTCACCTGCACCCGCGCCGTGAGATATGCCAGAGGCTGATCCTCGGCGATGCGCACCCGCACCTGCACGTCCAGCGCCGGCTCCTCACCGATGTGCACGTTGCGCCAGACGATGCTGGCCGCCCCCGCCTCGGCCTCAACGATCAGCTCCGCCCGCTGGTCGGGGACGACCAGCACGCGCCTGCCGTCGGCGGAGACCAGCTCCGCGGACCAGAGGTTGGTGTCGCTGCGGATCGCTGGCTCCCCGGCGAGGTAGCTGCGCCCATCGCCCGGCCGCCGCAGGTCGCGCAGGCCCACGCGCCCCTTAGCCGCCAGCACCCGCAACTGCAGCGAGTCGCCGCGGACGGCCGCCAGCTCCTCCGCCGGAAGGGAGGGGGCAGGCTCCACGGTCACGATGATGTCGTCGAAGATCACATCGGCGGTGGTGTCGAAGTTCAGCGGCCACACGTTCATCTGCGCGATGGGCTTGGCGGGCGTGAAGGTGTGCTCCATGTGCACCCACTCGCCGACATCGTCCACGCTGGTGTTGCGGAAGTAGCCCGCGCGCGAGCCGTCCTGGTTGGTGCAGTAGAGGTCGATGCACTGCAGCGCGTCGGGGGCGTCGGATGTGCGCTTCACCCAGTAGCTCAGGTGCAGGGGGCGTGGCTGGAGCTGGTTGAGCTGCACGCCGCCCTGGTAGGCGCGGACCCTGGCGGCATCGGGGTTCGTCAGGCGCAGGGCGCCGGTGCCGGAGTGCACATCCTCGGTCTCCAGCAGCACCCGGCCCCCCGCACCTCCGCCCCAGAACCGCCAGCCCTCCAGCCCGTCCTCGAAGCCGGGATTGGCCACCAGGTTCCGCTGCGCGCCGGCGACACACGCCAGCGAGCACGCCAGCACCAGCACCATCAGTCGCTGCATCTCATCGCCTCCCCACGGTCGTTGCTGTCTGCACCGACCTTCCGCAGGGCCGGCCGCGTGACCTGCGAGGAAGGACTCCGCCGGCCGTGCAGTGAAGATGGGCGGACCGACACCATCCACTACGGGGAGATACCGCCATGCTCAAGGCGCAAGACGTCAAGGACTACGCACTCCAGATGGGCGCTGACCTGGTCGGCATCGCGCCCATGGACCGCTGGGAGGGGGCGCCGAAGCAGTGTGACGCCCGCTACATCGCCCCCGACGCGAAGTCGATGATCGCCATGGGCTTCCGCATCCCGCGCGGCTCGCTGCGGGGCATCGAGGAGGGGACGTTCTACGTCTCCTACGCCTCCATGGGCTACGCGGCGATCAACCACGTGCTGCAGCCGATGGTCCTGTGGCGCGTCACTGCCATGATCGAGGACGCCGGCTACGAGGCCGTGCCCATCGCCAACAACTTCCCGTGGACCAACACGGACTCCAGCGGCCAGAACCCCGAGCGCACCGGCAGGCACAATCCGGCGCGGAGCCTGCCCGTCTCACCGGGCAAGCCGGCGCCGGACGTCTTCACCCACCTGCGCCTGGCGGGGTACATGGCGGGCCTGGGGGAGATCGGCTGGTCGAAGATGTTCATCTCCCCGAAGTTCGGACCGCGGCAGCGGCTCGCGATCATCCTCACCGATGCGCCGCTGGAGCCCGATCCCCTCTACGATGGCCCGGAGCTGTGCGACATGTGCATGGCCTGCGCCGAGGAGTGCACCGGTGGGGCCATCCCCACCGACGAGGAGGACTGCGTGGAAATCAGCATCGCCGGCCGCACGGTACGGTGGGCGGACATCGACTACACCGTCTGCAGTCGCTACTTCTGCGGCGCCTCCCCCGAGCATAATCCGTTCATGGTCACCGAGGAGGACAGGGAGGGCTTCCAGCAGCCGGTGAGCCAGGGGCAGCGCTACAAGATCGGGCCGACCTACGACTACGGGCGGGCGCTGGAGGGCGCGAAGGGCTGCATCCGGGCCTGCATGGTCCACCTGGAGGAGCAGGGCAAGCTGACGAACACCTTCGACCGGCCCTTCCGCCGCCGCGACCCGTGGAGGATGGACTGGCCAAGGGAGTAGACCGTGCCGAAGAGCGCGCGCCAGAGACTCGACAGCATCCATCACGGGATTCAGCGCTGCCGGAAGTGCCGGCTGCACGAGAGCCGCACACATGCGGTGCCGGGCGAGGGGCCGGCGGACGCGAGATGCATGTTCATCGGCGAGGCGCCCGGCGCCAGAGAGGACCAGCAGGGCCGGCCGTTCGTCGGGATGTCGGGGAGGTTCCTCGACGAGGTGCTGGCCGACGTCGGCCTCGACCGGGACGCGATCTACATCACCTCGGTCATCAAGTGCCGGCCGCCGGACAACCGCAATCCCCGCGCCGATGAGCTGGAGACGTGCATCGGCACCTGGCTCTGGGATCAGATCGAGCTGGTGGACCCCAAAATCATCGTGATCCTCGGGGGCGTGGCCTTCGCCGCCCTCTTCGACGAGCGCGCGAAGCTGAGGGACGTCCACGGCCAGGTCCGGGAGCGCGACGGACGGGAGTGGGTGATCACCTACCACCCGGCCTCGGCCATGCGCTTCCCCGAGCCGGAACAGAGGACCCGCGAGGACTTCCGGAAGCTGGCGGAGATGCTGCAGGCGTAGTAGCATCAGGCCGAGAGAGCGGGCTGGCCACTCGCCTTCTCAGGCATCTTGTCCCACGTCCGGCCAAGCAGCTCCCGGCCTGTCCTCTTCTTATTGGTCCCGCCCCACTGCTTGAAGAAGAACGGGGCGTTCGCCTCGTCGGCCAGTGTTTTCAGGTCAAGCACCCACTGTTCCGCCATGGGCCGGGCGCCAGGGCCTGACTCCCCGCCCACGATCACCCAGTCGATGCCTGTGAGGTCCACGTCGCGGATCGGGCCGATGAGTGGCTCAAAGGAGACGAAGCGGATGCGCGCGCGCACCTTGCGCAGGTGATCCAGGCGGAAGGCGTAATCCTGGTTCTCCACGCTGACGCCCGCCCACACATTCTCGGGCCAGTCGATGCTCGGCGCCAGTTGCGCCATGCGCCCGGAGCGCTTGGTGAGCACCTGGAAGATGTGCTGATCCGCCTGGTGCATGGTCGCGAAAACGTCCTGGATAAAGTCGAGCGGCACGTGCTTGTGGAACAGATCGCTCATGGAGTTGACGAAGATGACGCGCGGCTTCGTCCACTCCAGGGGCTCTGCGAGGCACTCTTCATGCGTCCGGACCGCGAAGCCGTCGGCGTACTTCTCCTGCCCCATGGCCTTGAGCCGCCGCGCCATGCGCTCCGCGTAGCAGTGGTCGCAGCCGGGGCTGATCTTGGTGCAGCCCGTGACGGGATTCCACGTCGAGTCCGTCCACTCAATCTGTGAGCGGGCCATCGGCCTGCTCCTGTGGTGCAATGAACGTGACTGAAACGTGGTCTGCGAACGTAGGTTTGCCATGGCGCTTGGGGCGCTTGTCGGTGGGAGGATTGGCTCTGATCAGTCCATCCTCCTCCATTTGGCGAAGCACACTCTTGTAGTTCCTCTTGATGAATCGTGTGCCTACGTGATGCTGGTCGAAGACCTCCTCCATGGTCAACGTCTGACCGGCGAAACGGTGGGTCAGCAAGTCTCTCAACTCGGTGAGCGGCCGGGCATACTCGAACAGTATCTCGTACCGCTCGTCGGCGGGATTGTACTCGAACCGCGGTACTCCCTCGCCAGCACCTGAACTCTCCGCAGCCATTATCTCCTTCATGATAGTGTATGCCTTGTCATGGCGGCTCACGTGAATGAGGTGGTGGCTGGCGCGGGTGCCTGCCTCATTCCTCACGCGAAAGGGAAGGCCATAGCGGATGCCTCTTCGTTGTAGCGCAGCAACAAATTCCTCGATTACGGCCAATTCCCGGGCGGTACCGTGAAACGTCTCAATCCGTGCACGGACCGCGGGCCAATCGGCCGCTCCAAAGAGGTACTTCATTCTCTCCTGCACCGACAGATTTGACACTGCTGCCCGGATCCTGTTGGTATTGAAGAAGACGATGCACTCACACCCGAAGCCCGATGTTAGCGTACTGATGAGGTCCAGTGAGATCCCTGTGTACCCGAACGGATCCAGAAAGGTGACCGTCGGGACACTCGGTATGGCCTGCAGCAGTTCCTCATCATCGGCGCCGACGGAGAGGCACATCACCCTCGGCTCATGGCGCAGGTCGCTAACGCCAGGTAGTGATGTGATGTTTCTCTCCAAGATCTCTGCTGTTTCCCGGTCCCCATCGTTGAATACGGTCCTCAAGCGTTGGCGGAGCCGTGGGTCGCGAACTGCATGATCGAGAATGCGGAGCGGAACTGAGAGCGTACCGTCGTTATACTTGCCGCGTCCTGCATACAGATCTGCATAACAGAGATCACGTCTCGTCTTGGCGAGGATCACGTTGGACCAGGCATCGAAGTACTTCTCGACTATCGCCATCTTGACACATGACTGTGGTGTCGGTGCGTCCCAGTACTCGTCATCGGTCATCTGTATGCCCCCTCACCTCATTGCGTATGAACAGATATTCGATGAATAGACTACAACACAAGTGCCGCGGTGTCAACTGGGGATTGCTATCGGCCGTCCACCCCCACAGCTCACAGTAGCCTCCTGCATGGCCTCTTGGTCGGCCTTGACGCCGGTGAAGGTATCCGGGCTCGCGCGGCGAAGCGACGCGCAAACGTTCACGCATCAACAGGAGGGTCCAATAGCCATGACACCCATCAAGCAGTCGGTCTGCTGGGGCGTCGTCGCCTCGGCCGGTGAGCCGCAGGACGTCGTGCAGCAGGTCGCCGACATCGGCTTCGCGTCCATTGAGATGAGCCCGCCGGAGGTCTTCCCCATCATCAAGGACGCGGGCCTCGACATCGCCATCTTCGTCGGCCACAAGTCCCTGGCCGACGGGCTCAACAAGCGCGAGAACCACGACCGCATCTACGAGGAGCTGATGGAGTCCTTCGAGCTTGCGGAGGAGTACGATGTGCCGAGCCTGCTGTGCCTCTCGGGGAACCGCTACGAGGGGGTGTCAGACCTGGAGGGCGCGGAGATCACCGCGGAAATCCTGTCCCGGGTGGCGCCGACCGCCGAGGAGAAGGGCATCACCCTGTGCATGGAGCTGCTCAACTCGCGGGTGAATCATCCCGGCTACATGTGCGATTCCACCGAGTGGGGCGTGCACGTGTGCAAGATGGTGGACAGCCCGCGCGTGGCGCTGCTGTACGACATCTACCACATGCAGATCATGGAGGGCGACCTGATCCGGACGATCCACGACAACATTGCCTACATCAAGCATTTCCACACCGCCGGGAATCCGGGCCGCCACGACATGGACGAGGACCAGGAGATCTACTACCCGGCCATCGCCCGGGCCATCGCCGAGCTTGACTACGACGGCTACGTGGGCCACGAGTTCGGCCCCAAGGGCGAGGATCGCATCGCCGCCGCGCGACATGCCTTCGAGGTGTGGGACATCTGACAGGCAACGGCGGCCTCTCCCCCAGCCCCTCTCCGTGCCGGAGAGGGGAGCGACGGGGCACTGCAGGGATGGCGACTGGCGGCCGTCGCCGGCTCCGGGACGGAGGGGCGGGGAGCGCGCAGCGCTCATGGGCGAAGGCCATGGTGGGAGCCATGTGCGACCGAGACCAACAATGACCTCCCGCGAACGAGTCTGGGCCGCCATCACGCATCAGCCGGTGGACCGGGTGCCCGCCGAGTTCTGGGGCACCACCGAGGTGCGGCAGATGCTGCTGGAGCACTTCGACACCGAGGACTGGCAGGTGGTCCTCGAGGGCCTCGGCGTGGACGGCATCGCCCGGGCGCCGCTCCCCTACACCGGCCCGCCCTGGACCGGCCCCGACGGTGGGCCCGCCGGCTTGTGGGGCGTGCAGAGCCGCACCATCGAGCTGCCCACCGGGGGCGTCTACCACGAGCGCATCCACGCCCCCATGGCGGAGTTCACCGAGGTGGCGCAGGTGGAGGACTTCGACCTCGGCGACCCCGCCGACTGGGACTTCGAGGCCGCCGCCGACTTCTGCCGCCGGCACCACGCCGAGAAGGTCATCATGGCCGGGTACATCGCGCCCTACGTGGACCTGTGGAACCTCTTCGGCGAGGAGCGGGCGCTGCTGAACATCGCCCTCCGCCCGGAGCTGATCGAGGCCGTCCTCGATCGCACCATGGCCTACCGCCTGGCCCAGCATCGGATGCTCTTCGAGGCCTGCGGCGAGCACCTGGATCTGACCCAGGTCACCGACGACTTCGGCGCCCAGAGCGGGCTGGTGATGAGCCGCGAGCACATCCGGCGCATCTTCTGGCCCCACTACCGCCGGGCCATCGCGCTGGCGCACGAGTTCGGGCTGAAGGTCTACCACCATGATGACGGGGGCATCGGCGAGATCATCCCGGACCTGGTGGAGATGGGCGTGGAGGTCCTCAACCCCATCCAGTGGCGCTGCCGGAACATGGACCTGCAGTGGCTGAAGCGCGAGTTCGGCGACGCCCTGTGCTTCGACGGTGCGGTGGACAACCAGGAGGTGCTGCCCTTCGGCACGCCGGAGGATGTCCGCCGCGAGGTGCGGAAGAACATCCGCATTCTGGCCAGCGACGGTACCGGCTACATCTGCGGCCCCTGCCACAACATCCAGTCCGGGACCCCGCTGGAGAACGTGCTGGCGCTGTATGACGAGATCCGCGTGTCGGGCAGCTTCGAGTGACACGCCCACGGGAGGTGTCTGCACCATGCGCAGCGCAGGCCTCAGCACGGCGCTCGCACTGACGATAATCGTGCCGGCCATGGCGCAGCCATACATCGGCGACTATGACGCCGAACTGCGCGACGGCGAGCACGTCGATGTCGAGTTGATGGTCGAGCGCCTGCAGGAGCTTGGCGCCAATACCTACATGTGGCTGATCTGGCACAGCCCTAACGACTGGGAGGACCTGCAGGCATTCCTGCCACTGGCGCGAGAGGCGGGCATCACCGTGTGGGTCTACCTTGTGCCGCCATCCGAGACGTCTGCGGTGCACCCCGAGCGCGGGTTCCCCTACTCGGAGCCCTTCCGGCTGGATTACGTGCGCTGGGCGGAGGAGATCGCGGAGCTCTCGCTCGAGTACGAGAACCTCGTCGGCTATGTCATCGACGACTTCTGGGGGAACGTCAGCCCGCAGTGGTTCACGCCGGAGTACATCCGACGCATGGTGGACGCAGGGAAGGCGATCAACCCCGATCTGAAGTTCTACGCTCTGATGTACACGACGTACGGCCAGATCGGCCCCGAGTTTGCGCGGATGATGGGGCCGATCATCGACGGCGTTGTCGCCGCCTATCCGAAGGACCGCACGGCGATCGTGCAGGCCCTACCATACCTCAATGACACCTACGAGCTGCCGGCCCGCTGCACCGTGAGCTATCCCGGCTGGACGCCGTCGCAGGCGGGGGACTTCGGCTTCGCGGAGCAGACGGTTCGCGTGACGGACCCGAACAGGGCGCGGCTGCGCTTCCGCTACAGCGACGACTTCGCGGGGCCCACCGCGGGCTATCACTTCATGCAGGTCCGCATCAACGGTAATGTCGTTTGGGAGCGCGACGTTGCCGGTGCCGACGACGGCGCGGTGACGCTCACCCTCTCGCGGCACGCCCGCGGGCGTGTGGAGGTGGAGATTGCGTTGGGGATCGCCGACAGGAAGGGCGTCGGCCAGTTCGGCGTGACGGCCACTTTCTCCGATCTGCATGCGGGTGGCCTGCGTCTGAAGGGTTTCGACTCCCCGGACGTCTGGCGGACGCACCAAAAGGGGCGTTTCACCATCGAGATGCATCCCGGCTACCGCGGCTCGGGGCGCTTTCATCTGCCGCTGATCGTGATGCCGGCCGGGCAGCGTGGGGAGTACGAGCACCGATGGGGCGAGGAGGCCACGGCAGAGCGCATTGCCGCGAGAGTGCGCATGGGCCTGCGACTCGTCCGAGAGGGAAAGGCGGAGGGCGTGGTGACCTACTGCCTGAACAAGACACGGGGCAGCGAGGACTTCGAGGCCGTCAGGGCTGCCTTCGAGGCCTTCCACAACGGCGAGCCACTGACTGACTGAGCGACGGTCCACGCTCCTCGAACAGGGGACACCGGCCTGACCTCCGCGGAACGTCCCTCACTATCACAGATTTCAGGAGGTGAGCCGCATGCGCACCAACACCTGCATCTGCCTGGCGCTCATGGCCGCGGCGCCGGTGGCAGCTCAGGAGGAGGACATGCTACTGACCAACGGCGGCTTCGAGAGCGTTCGTGAGGTTGAGCTCGACGAGGCGGGGCGCTACGCCGGATGGCAGCTCGGCGATCCGCCGCTGGCGCCAGAGGGCTGGCAGCTCAACAGCCACTACGTCGGCTCGCTGGAGGTGCGCTCGGACGGCCCCCACTCCGGGCAGCGCTACATCCGCATCACTGCGCCCGAGGACCTTCCCACCCACATCTACCAGATCCGAGATGATCTGCAGCAGGATCAGTGGTACCGCATCTCGGCGCGCATCCGCGGCGGCCCGGCCATCCTCTACGTCTACGAGTACTTCCACGACCGGCCCATGCGCGTGCCGGGAATCGCCCAGACCGCGGCCCCGGCGGACCAGTGGCGGGAGGCGTTCGGCTACTACCTGCCGGGCGGCGAGGGCTTCCGCAACGCCGGCCCCGCCATCGCCATCCCCGAGGGGCAGACGACCGACATCGACTCCGTGCGCATGGAGCCGGTGGAGCCGCCGCGGGAGGCCCCGGCGGGCGAGGAGGTCGCCATGGAGACCGACACCATCCGCCTCGCCCTGTCAGCCGACGGCCGCCTGACGGGCCTGGAGGACCTGCAGACGGGTGAGGACTACGCCGCCCCGGACGCTCCGCTACCGGTCTTCGCGGCCGAGCGCAGCGGCATGTCGGTGCCCGCCCGCTCGGTGACCCGCGACGGCGACGTCCTGACAGTGCAGTTCGTGGACCCTGATGTCACCGCCCGCGTCCGGGCGGTCGCCCGCAGTCGCCACGTCCTCTTCGAGCTGCTGGACATCGCGCCCGATGATGTCAGCATGTTCACCATCGAGCTGCCTGTCAGGCGGCTGGAGACCGTGGCGGGGGCCTTTAACGCCACCTACGATGACGAGTTCGGCATCTGCCTCTTCGGCACCACAATTACCACCTACAACAGCTCCGTTCCGCGGGGCGGAGGCGGTCAGAGCCTGCGCTGCCACTGCACCGCCGCCCACGGCATGGAGGGCTCGGGGTTCGCGCTGGTGGCGGCGCCGCGGGAGCACTTCGACGAGGCCATCATGGAGGCCGAGCGGGCCACGGGCCTGCCCTGCCCGATGCTCGATGGGCAGTGGGCGCGGCGCTCAGAGATGGCCCACGAATCCTACCTCTTCGCCACGCGGGTCACGCAGGCGGACATCGACACGCTCATCGACTACGCCAAGCTGGGCGGCTTCGGGACCGTCATCATCCTCAAGAATGACTGGCTGGCGAATCATGGGCACTACGACATCAACACTGAGAGCTTCCCCGGGGGCCTGGAAGGCCTCAAGCGCGCCGTGCGAAGGATCCACGATGCGGGGCTGCACGCGGGGGTGCACGTCTTCGGCCCATCCATCTCGCCGGATGACCCCTGGGTGACGCCCGTGCCGCATGACGATCTGGCGTCCGTGCCCTGCCCGCCGCTGGCCGAGGCTGTGGGCGCCGAGGACACCACGCTGACCCTCACCGCCCAGCCGGAGATGCTCCCGCCAGCGACGCCCCGCAGCCGGGCCTTCCCCGGCTACACCATCCGGATCGGGGACGAGCTCGTCCAGTACACTGAGGTGGAGGTAGGGCCGCCCTTCCGCTTCCTGGGCTGCACGCGCGGGGCGCTGGGCAGCAGGGCGGCGGCGCACCCGGCGGGCGCGGAGGTGCGGGGCCTGCTCAGGCAGTGGGGCTTCTTTCTGGTGGAGCCCGACAGCGAGCTTGCCGAGCAGCTCACCCGGAACTTCGGGCGGATCGTCAACCAGTGCGACCTCGACATGGTCTACTTCGACGCCAGCGACGGCACGCTGCCGCCCTACCTCGACCGCTGGTACTACCTCAACCGAATGCACCTGGGCTACTACAAGCAGTTCGATCATGACGTCCTCTACCAGACCTCCACCGGGACGGGCAGCAACATCCTGTGGCATATCGTCCCCCGCAGCGCCTCCGCCGATGGCCACGGAGACATCAAGGGCTACCTGGATCAGCGCTGGCCGGGGATCCTCAGGCAGCGGGACAACTTCACCCGCTCGGACATCGGCTGGTACTACATGTTCAGCGACGTGCGGCCCGACCAGATCGAGTACGTCCGGGCCAAGGCGCTCGGGATCGACGGCTCCATCTCCATCGAGGCCTCCCGCGAGTCCCTGGAGGGCCTGCCGCTGGCGCGCAAGACCTTCGAGATGCTGGCGCGCTACGAGCGGGCGCGGCTGGCGGGCTACCCGCCCGAGGAGGTCAGACAGAGGCTGCTGCAGCCGGGCCAGGACTTCAAGCTGTTCGAGACTGACGAGGGCTTCCGGCTCTACCGCGCCGCCTACGAGCAGCCGCGCAAGGTTGATGGGCTGGACGGCGAGGTCAACGTCTGGCGCATCACCAATGACCTCCAGGTCCCCTGCGAGCTTGGCGTGGAGATCGTGCCCGGCTCCCGCCCGGTGGCCTTCGGCGCGTATGAGGCCCCGGAGGCGGTGACCATCGAGAGCTTCGACGACGCCGACACCTATGTGCTGGGCGGCGATAACCAGTACGAGCAGTACGTCATCGGCCCCCGCAAGGAGATCTCCGACACCGGCCCCGTGATGGCGGGGGTCAGCCAGCGCTTCGAGCTGTCGGAGGACGCGAAGGTGGGAGCCAGCGCGCTGCGCTACACCGCCACCAACGAGGCGCCGACGCGCGGCTGGAGCGGCATCGGGAGGTGCTTCACTCCGCCTCTGGACCTTACCGAGCACGCCGGCATCGGCCTGTGGGTCAACGGTGATAGCGGCTACGAGACGCTGCGCATTCAGCTTCGCGACACTCAGGGAGCCCACGCCGAGGACCTGCTGACCATCGACTTCGCCGGCTGGAGTCTGCACACGTTCCCGCTCCCAGACGAGGACTTCGATCGCTCGCAGGTGGAGTACCTGCTGTTCTACTTCAATGGCATCCCGCGAGGTGCGTCGGTAGGCGTCATCCTCGACGAGGTGCGCGCGCTGCCGGAGATCGCCACGGAGACGACGCTCCAGGCCCCGTCCCTGGTCGTCAACGGCCAGCAAACGGTCTTCCCCGTGCGCCTTGAGCCCGGCGAGGCGCTCACCTGCGACGGCCCGGACGGCGCCACGTTCTGGCCGGTGGGCATGGAGCCCGGACGGGCGCTGGACGTGCCCCTGGAGGCGCTGCACCTGCAGCCGGGCGAGAACACGGTGGTCCTGGAGGCGGAGCAGTTCCCCGGCGACGTGAGCGTGCTGCTGTACCGCATGTGGCCGCTGGAGGAGTGAGGACGAGCGGGGCGCTGCGGTTGCCGTGGGCGCCACCGACCGCTATCACCTGTCCCGCGGAGGGTATGTCCGGGGCAGCGGCGAAGCCATGTGCGCGCTATCGATTTCCCTGCAGGAGGGCTGAATATGAGGCAGTCACTGGTCTGGTGGTCATTCGTCGGCGGCTCGGGCTACGAGCCGCAGGAGATTATGAAGGCGGCGAAGGAGATCGGCTACGACGCCATGGAGATGATGCAGCCCGAGCAGATCCCGATGGTCAAGGACCACGGGCTGGAGGTCTCGCTGCTCATCGGCCACGACTCGCTCGCCGATGGCATGAACGACCCAGACAACCACGATCGCATCGCCGATGAGCTGGCCGAGAGCATCCAGGTGGCGGCCGACAACGACGTCCCGGTGCTGTGCTGCTTCTCCGGCAACCGGCGCTTCGGGCTCTCGGACATGAGGGGCGCCGAGTACTGCGCGGAGATCCTCGCTCGCATGGCGCCGCAGGCCGAGGCGGCCGGTGTGACGCTGTGCATGGAGCTGCTCAACTCGAAGGTCGATCACCAGGGCTACCAGTGCGACAGAACGCCCTGGGGAGTGCACGTGTGCCGCATGGTGGACTCGCCGGCGGTCAAGGTGCTCTACGACGTCTATCACATGCAGATCATGGAGGGCGACGTGATCCGCACCATCACCGAGAACATCCAGTGGATCGGGCACTTCCACACCGGCGGCAACCCCGGGCGCAACGACCTCGATGACCAGCAGGAGATCTACTACCCGGCCATCGCCCGGGCCATCGCCGAGTCCAGCTACGACGGCTATGTGGCGCACGAGTACCGACCGAAGGGGGACGCAATCGAGTCCGCCCGGGCGGCCTTCGAGATCTTCGACGTGTGACGCCTGCGGGTCGCGTGGGTTGGCAAGCGCGGCGGGCATCGCCGCTGGGGTAGGCAACCTGTGGCCTCTGAGCCGCCTATCCCGGCGGCCAGGTCATCTTCCGACCACCCAGGACGTGCACGTGCAGGTGCGGGACCTCCATGCCGCTGTCGGGGCCCCAGTTGATGACCGTGCGGTACCCCGACTCAGCGATGCCCTCCTGACTCGCCACCTCAGCGGCGACCAGCAGCAGGTGCCCCAGAAGCTCCCGGTCCTCATCCCCGGCTGAGGCCAGGCCGGTGACGTGCACCCGAGGGATCACCAGCAGGTGTGCCGGCGCCTGAGGGTTGATGTCGCGGAAGGCCACGCAGTGCTCGTCCTCGTACACGATGTCGCTGTCGATCTCACCGGCGGCTATCCTGCAGAAGATGCAATCCTCGGCCATCTCATGTCCTCCCGTCAGTCGATCTCCAGGGGGCGAACGGTGTCGGGCAACTTCGCGGCGACGGTCAGCACGCCCTCCCGGGGGTCGCCGTAGTCGGCGGCCTCTCCCCGCGCGAAGCGCCGGGCCGTGAGGCATCCCACCGCAGCATCGAGCATATCCGCGGTCATGATCCCGAAGTCCGCCTCCATACCCGCCTCGCGCAGGGCCTGCACGCGCAGCCGCCGGCCCTCGGGCGATGACTTCTTCGGCGGCCGGCCGCCCAGCAGCGCCACGAAGCTGGCGTGCGAGTAGTACTCGATGACCGTCCCCGGCCCTGTGGCCTTCCCCCTGGAGTGATCGCTGTATCCTGCCGCGAACAGCGCCTCGTACCACCGGAAGCCCGCCTCCATCCACGCCGGGACAGCGCCCGAGGGGGTCAGATAGAGGCTGACGCCGCGGCGGATCAGCTCATACTCGGCCACACGGCAGTCATGGTACCTCTCCGGGGGCGGGACAGGCCTGAGTTCGGCACGATAGTCGGCCTGGTCCATGAGCCCGGCGTTCGGCGCCCGGGAGGCGTCCACCGCGATGACGGCGTGCGGGAAGCGCTGGTGCAGATCCCGGGCCGCCGCCTCCGGTCCGCCACAGCGCATCATCTCCAGGACACGCAGGTCCCCGTCGGCGACGATGACATCACAGGGCCTGGCGGCCGCGATGTCGATGCCGATGAAGTGCGATGCGGCGGGTGCGCTCTCCCGGCTCGCTCCGACTGGCGGGATACGCGGTTCGGCATCATCGCCCAGATAGCGCGTGTCCAGAGCCGTCTCGACCGCCCGATCGCCCTCCCGGCGGACAATGTAGGCGCCCGCGCCGGGCCGGGAGCTGATCGCCTCCACCAGCTCCGTCCCGACGAAGTGCAGGGCGGCCCCGTCGTCGGCCGCGACGCCGTCGGGGAGGTCGCTGTTGGCGATGCATCGATGGAGGACCTGGCGCTGATGCGGCGTGCGGTCATAGTGCGGACAGGCGCTGCCGGGCAGCAGCCCGAGACCGTCGTCCAGCGGACCGAGGGCACCGCCGCGGGAGTAGGTCAGACTCGCCTCGAACCAGCAGACCATCCCCGCGCTGATGCCGGCCAGGATGACGCCCGCCTCCCACGCCCGGCGCAGGGCGCGGTCCACGCCATGCACGCGCCACACGGCCAGCATGTTCACGGTGCTGCCGCCGCCGACGTAGATGACATCCCGGTCAAGCAGGAACGCCTCGAGGTCAGAGATCTCGGACTTGCGGAACAGGCTCAGGTCGCAGGCCCTGGCCCGGCCCTCGGGGAACGCAACGTAGAACTTGTCGAGGTATTGCTGGGAGTCGCCGCTGGCTGTGCCCAGGAAGCACGCCCGGGGCCTGTCCCTGCCGGCCAGTGACAGGATGAAGTCGTCGAGCAGAGGGTTGTCCGGCTCCTCAGAGAAGCCGCCTCCGCCGATTGCCACGATGTTGCGCGTGCGATGCCCGGCATGGGACATGCGCGCATCCCTCTCCCGACCCAGCCATGAGGCGTCACAGCAGGCGGGCCTCAGCGCGTGAAGCGGCGGCCGTCGAGGCTGAGGGCGTCGAGGTCATTGCTGATGGCCTCCAGCCCCAGGATGGTGCAGGACATGGGGTCGGGCGCGGCGATGAAGCTCAGGGCCAGCTCCTCGGACAGCAGCGCGGTGATGCCGCGGAGCAGCGCGCAGCCTCCGGTGAGGGTGCAGTCAACGGGGCTGATCTCGTCAACCTGCCGCTCCGGCAGCTCCTCCAGTACCCACAGGATCTCGCCGACGGCGGGCTTGAGCGCGCCGCGCATCAGCTCCGCGATCCCCTCCAACCGCTGCGAGCCGTCCTCGGTCTCGTCACCGGCCACGTCGGCCAGCCGCACCTGCTCGCCGATCATCTCCGGGCTCAGTGCGCCGGCCATGATCTTGATGTCCTCCGCGCGGGCCAGTCCGATGTCGGTCCGGTAGCGGCGCTTGACGTGTCGGCGGATGGCCTCATCGAGGTCATCGCCGCCATAGCGGAGGGCCTCACCGGCGGCGATCATGCCGCCGGAGACGACCGCGATGTCGGTGGAGCCTGCGCCCATGTCCACCACCAGGCGGCACTCCGGCTGGTCCATGGGCAGGCCGGCGCCGATGGCGGCGGCCAGCGCGCGCGGCACCGGGATGACCTCGCCCACGCCCGCGGACCGCAGGGCGTTGACCAGCGCCCGCCGCTCCACCTGCGTGGCGCGCGTCGGCTCGCCCGTCACGGCGGTGGGCGCCAGGAGGGGCCGGTGGCCCAGCGCCTGGTGGATGAGATGCCGCAGCAGCAGCACGGCGGCGTCGAAGTCCGCCACCACCCCACCGTCCAGGGGCCGGACGACCTCCACGTCGGAGACCTCGCGGTCAAGCATCTCCTTGGCCTCCGCGCCGTAGGCGATGGGCCGCCGACGCTTCGTCTCAAAGGCGATCACCGTGGGCTCCCGCACCACCAGCCCCGCGTCCTGCACGCTGATGTGGCAGGACGCCGTCCCCACGTCAATGGCCAGCCTGGTTTTCCACGGCAACAGCCGACGCAGCACGGGCCTCAGACCCTCCACGCCCGGATGGACCATCGGACACGCACAGCAGTCTACCACACGCCCACCAGTGAGGCAACGACGGGAACGGCAGGCCGGACGGTGGTCCGGCCTCTCCATACGACAACGACGACAGACGGCCTCTGCAACGCGCGCCCGGAGCAGAGGGCCGGCGGGTCTGGAGCCCCGGGGCTCCGGACGGTCACGGCTGCCGTGACGCGAGCGGAAGCTCGCGTGGAGGGGCCGGACCACCGTCCGGCCCGGCGTCGTCATCATGGGCAGGAGGAGCGCCACCGGCGCCCGGCGAAGGCGCCGTCCGATCGTACTGAGACCTCCGACGCGGGAGTGGCGCGAATGGTGAAGATCGGAGTCATCGGCTGTGGCAAGATCATGCGCAACGCCCACATCGGTCCTACGCTGGGCGATCACCCCGACGTCCGGCTCACCGCCTACTACGATGTGGACCGAGAGGCCGCAGAGGCCTTCGCGGAGGATTTCGGTGGCGAGGCCGTGCATACCGAGCGCGAGGTCTGCCAGCGCTGCGACGCCGTCTACATCGCCATTCCGCCGAACGCCCACGGCCAGGCGGAGCGGGCCTGCCTGGAGACCGGCACACCGTTCTTCGTCGAGAAGCCGCAGGCTCTCGACCTGTCGCTGGCGGAGGACGTCGCCGCCGAGGTCCAGCGGCAGCAACTGATCACCATGGTGGGCTATCAGTGGCGCTATACACCGTCCGGGCAGGCCTTCCGGAAGGCGCTGAAGGGCCGCACGCCGGTGCTGGTGAACATGTGGTGGTATCAGGGCACCCCGCGCATTCCCTTCAACCGCTACAAGGCCAAGTCCGGCGGGCAGGTGGTGGAGCAGGTCACGCACATCGTGGACACGGTCCGGTACGCGGTCGGGGAGATCGTGGAGGTCTTCGGCTGGCAGAACAACGTGGTCCACGTGGGCGTCGAGGACTGGGACAATGATGACGTGGGCGTGGCCTGCGTGCGCTTTGCCGGCGGCGCGCTGGGGACCATCACCAACTGCTACGCGCTGACCGATGGCGCGCCGCCGGGCAATGGGGCGGAGGTGCTGACGCAGGACCGCCGCGTGCTGTGGCAGGGCAAGAGCCTCACCATCTCCACCGCGGACGGTGAGGAGCATATCGAGCCCTTTGAGGGGCCCGCGCATCGCTTCGAGGACCTGGCCTTCATCGAGGCCGTCAAGACCGGCGGTGACTCAGGAGTCCTGTCGCCGTACGCCGACAGTGCAAACACTCTCGCCGTCACCCTGGCCTGCGCGCGATCCGGGGAGGCCGGCGAGCCCATCGCCATCTGAGGTCCGCGAGCATGTGTGGATGGTCCTACGCCGACTGGCGACCCGGGGGAGAGCGTGCCGAGTTCGGCGATGTCACGCTGGACTCGACGCTGCACTGCGGCAACGCTCATGACTTCACTCGGGTGGCGAGCGATCACTATCGCTTCCGATCACGGACCGGCCTGGCGCCCTACGCCTGGCGATTCCTGTTCACCATTGACTCCCCCGGCGACGGCCGCGAGATCACGCTGGAGGTGGCGGACTTCAACCACGAGGGCCGCACGCCCTGGCACGAGAGCGCCACCGTGTGGTCCGATGACGGGGAGCGCTGGCTGCCATTTCCGAGCGAGCAACTTGAGATCATCGAGTGGACCCCGACAGGGCACCGCGAGATCGACGCGGCCTACGGCGACGCCACGCACGTCCCCTACGGCGTTCGCTACCGGCTGAGGCTGGACGCGCCGCGCATCTGGTTCGCCTGTCCCACGCCCTTCACGCTGGATTACCGCGACCGGCTGCTCCGGGAGCTGCGCGCCTCACGGCCGGATGTCGTGGAGGTCTCCACTGTCGCTGGTTCGGCGCACAGCACCGCGACGGGATACCCGGTGACCATGGCGAGGATGACCGGGCCGGGCCCTGCCGATGAGCGGCGCACGCTACTCGTGGTGGCGGGGGAGCACGCCGCGGAGACGGCTGGGATGTACGCCTGCGAGGGCTTCATGCGGGAGGTGCTGAGCCACCGTGACTGGCTCCAGCGCTACGACTTCGTCTTCGTCCCCATCCTCAACGTCGATGGGGTGCTGTTCGGCCGCACCTACTTCAACGTCTCGCCCGGCATCACCGACAGTCCCGGGGTGAATCTGTCCGCGACCTGGGGCGAGCGCGCGACCCCCGAGCAGCAGGGGCTCTGGGGGACCCTGGAGCGCCTGCGCCCGGAGCTGCTGGTCAGCCTGCACAACGGCCGGCATCGCAGAGAGATGGAGCAGTTCGCCGATTTCGGGCCGGGGACTGACACGATCAACGCCGCGCTCCGCGGCCGTCTGGGCTTCCAGCTCCGCGATGCAGGCCCCCCGAAGACCCCCGCACGGCTGCCGCGAAAGGCCATGGACCGCGGCCTGGTCCGCCACGGCTTCCTGACCGAGACGCTGCTGCTGGAGCGCCTCCCCGGTCAGCCGACCCCCCGGGACAGCTACGTCGAGGTCGGGCGCCAACTGGCGCGGGGCTACGTGGAGGGACTGGACGCGCTCTAAGGAGGTCGCCGATGCTCCGGCTGAGGGCCGACGACTTCGCCGCAAAGCTGCCGTGGTTCTATCACGGGCATCCCTTCGATCCGCCCCGGGAGCACGACATCTGGAGCCTGGAGGTGAACGGCCTCTCGCTTCCGATGCGACGTCCCGCCGTCACGTTGGTCCTTCCACGGCCGCGGGAGAGCCTGGACGTGAGCCACGACGGTCTGCACTTCGAGGCCGTCCCGGCGCACGGCGACCTCGTGCCACTGCCGCCCCTCGACCTCTCCTCGCAGATGCTGAGCCTCTACCTCCGCGCCGGGGCGCCCGAGCAGCCCTGTCCGGTTGCTGAGGTCCTGGTTCATCCGCTCTGGGCAACGCTCCCCGACGCCCGCACGGCGCCGCTGTTCCGCGAGTACGTCCGCGACATCGGCGCCGAGGCCAGCGAGGCGCTCCGGCGCTGGGACCAGTTCTGGCCCATGGTGACCCGTCGGGGGTTCGGCGCCCGAGGTCTCCGAGGGATGTTTGATGCGCTGCTGCACTGGTGCGAGCGCAGGCAGGTGACCGACCAGGAGGATCCCCACTTCGGGGCGATCTACTCGGAGGAGGACAAGTACGACTTCCGGGACGCCGCCGCCGCGGCCGTGGCCTTCACACACGCCTGGCGGGAGAGCGCCGATGACCAGTGGCTGCAACGCGCACGCATGGCGCGCAGCTACGTCTACGGCGGCCAGCACACCGAGGGCCAGCGGCGCGGCGGCTGGGCGCACATGGTCTCCGGCAAGTGGGGCGGCGACCACCAGGTGGACTTCACTCGCATCACCCAGCCGCTGCCGCCGGTGGATGGCGTGGATACCGCCATCATCATCAACCTGCTGTGCACCGCCATCGACGCCGGCCTGGAGCCGGGCGAGGTGGACCTGACGCGCCTGCAGATGGGCGGCGATTGGGTGCTGCGCAGCGAGCTGCGGCCGGGGGTCTTCGCCCACCACGAGGGAGCCACCCACGACTGCCAGAACTCAAACGCCCTGGCGGCCATGGCGCTGTCGCGGGCGCACACCACGCTCACGCGGCTGGGGCGGGAGGTGCCAGGGCAGTGGCTGGCCGCAGCGCAAAGGGGCTTGGGGCACTATCTGGAGGGTCAGGAGGCCATCGGCGTCTGGCCCTACACCTTCGCCGAGATCGGCCGCGGGCAGCGCTTCGGCGAGCAGAACGTGCCCGACCAGGGGATGGGCCTGTATCACTTCCTGGTGGCCGCAGAGACCATGAATGTGCTGGAGGACCGGCGGGTGCAGCAGGCGCTGTGGCGTGCGGCGCGGTGGTATCTGTGCACCTGCCGCATCGACGAGCGCGAGCCGCGCGAGACCATCGACCTTCAGTACCAGCGCGAGGGCGGGGGCCTGCTGTTCTCCAGCTTCACGTGGTGCCGGTTTATGGCCGCGGCATCGCTGCTGCGCATCGCGGGGGCCACCGACGAGACCGAGCCGTGGCGAAGCCTCGCGCTCAGGCTGATGGAGCATGTCCGGCTGAAGCTGTGGAATGAGGAGGACCCGGAGCGGGCGCCCGTGATCAGCTCCTGCCGACCGGACATCGAGCTGCACTCATGGATCGCCGCTGCGGAGTGGGAGGCCGTGCTGCTGAGGGAGATGCTCCAGCAGCTTCAGGACAGCGGCGGCTGACGACGTCTACTACCCCGCGGCACGCCTCTGCGTTGGGCTGTGGCGCGGCTCTGCGCCGTGTGAGCCTCGGCGTACCCGCCCCTTATCTCCCCCGAAGCTCGCCTGAGACCGCCAGCTCTCCACCCGCCGTGAGCCGCACGCTGGCGACGCCGGGCAGAGCGCGCCACTCTCCCGCACCCTCCACCGCGATGGCCTCCACCCGCGCATCCGGCGGCGCAGGGATGCGCACGCGTACCTCCCCGTCGAAGGCGTCCGGCAGCCGCATCCGCAGCTCAATACGCCCGTGGGCGCGCTCCATCGACAGGTCAACAGGCCCCCAACGCGTCGGCAGGTCCTCCGCGCTCAGCCCATGTGCGATCCAATGCGCCGGAACCGCCGGCGCCACCAGCAGCGTGTCCTCGTCGCGCAGCTCGTACAGCAGGGCCCAGCGCAGCATCAGGGCCGGCGTCACCTGGCACGGCACCACCTGCCCGCTGTAGTAGCTCCGCAGCCCGCTCTCGTCCGGTGTGATATTGGCCTGCTCCGGCGCCGCCAGCCACCCTGCAGCCTGGTGGTGAGCCAGGTGCGCGTAGAGCAGGAGCTGGAAGTGCGCCACGTCCCCGACCTCTACCATCGCCCGCGCCCAGTTGAGGACCGGCCAGTCGTCGAGGTGATCGCGGAAGCGCGTCATGGCAAGCAGCGCGCCGCCGTGGCTGCGCCGCCAGTCGATGACCTGCCGCATCGTCTTCGGTTCCAGCACCCCGGCCGAGACCATCTCCGCGAGGTAGCGGTAGTTACAGTAGGACGAGTGGCGGTCACCCGTCATGCGTTGGATGGGCTCGCGCTGCGTGGGGCCGGGGGGCACGTAGACCTCGCCGTCCACGACACTGCAACACTCGGAAACGGACTTCAGCAGGTCCCGCCTGTAGGCAGACACGCGTTCAGAGATGAGCGCCGCCTCCTCCCGGCGACCGGCCCGTCGCAGGACCCGGGCGATATCGCTGAGCCCGCGGACCGCCCAGGCGTCGCCGGAGTAATAGTACTCGCGCCACTGCTCCTCGCTGCCGTGGTAGTCGGCCTCCGGCAGGCCGGGAATGAGGCCGCGGGCGTGCTCGGGAGCCTCCTCGTCGTGAAGCGAGTCCGCGCGCAGTGCCAAGAGCCGCTCCCACACCCGTCGCAGGCGGCTTTCGCGGCGGCGCCACCAGCGCAGATCGCCGGTGAGATCGACGTAGCGAACGCACAGCGACAGAAACTGACCGTACTCGGAGACCGCCGGCCCGTA
>JAYENL010000215.1:0-28708 GCA_034722055.1 Armatimonadota bacterium | reverse complement strand
ATGTCCCTTACGCGTATCAACCACAACATCAGTTCCATCAATGCGCAGCGGAATCTGGAGATCAACTCCAGCCGTATCGGCCGGTCGATCGAGCGGCTCGCCAGCGGTCTGCGCATCAACCGCGGCGCCGACGATCCGGCCGGCCTGGTGATCTCCGAGCTGCTGCGCGCCCAGGTCTCCGGCCTCGACGTGGCGGAGCAGAACGCCTCCCAGGGGGTGAACCTGATCAAGACCGCCGAGGGGGCCCTGGACGAGGTCTCGGGGCTGCTGCGGCAGATGCGCGACCTGGCGGTTGACGCCGCCTCCGACTCCAACAAGAACGCCGACGCCCGGGCCGCCCTGCAGGCCCAGGTGGAGTCGGCGCTGAGCACCATCGACGAGATCGCGGTGAACACCAAGTACGCCGGGCGGGCGCTGCTGAACGGCTCGGCGGGCACCAAGGTCAACATCATCGACAACTCCACGGTCACCACCCAGGGCATCTCCACCCTCGGCGACCAGGGCGACGGCTACATCTCCGTGCAGGTCACCACGGCCGCCGAGAAGGCCTACAGCGACAGCGGCACCGGCGGCGCGGTGGTGGGCGGCAACACCGTCCACGGCACCGGCGGCATCGACCTGTCCGGTGGCGGGGACTCGCTGAACCTCTACGTCAACGGCGTGCAGGTGCAGGATGGGGCCGGCGCACTGGTCATCGACAGCACCACCACCTGGAACGACGTGGTCACAGCCATCAACACCACAGCCGCCCTCGACGGGGAGGTCACCGCGGAGATCACCGGCGGCGAGCTGCGCATCAGCTCCGACGCCTACGGCTCCGACCAGCACATCTCGGTGGAGTACTCCGGCACCGCCACCTCCACCACCGACCTGCTGGTCAACGCCTCGGACGCCACCTTCGAGGCCGATAACGGGCTGGACGCGGTGGCCGACGTGGCCTTCGGCGGCAACGCCCTGGACGGGGGCAACGACGTCACCTTCGACGCCGGCAGCGGCCTGACCGTCTCCCACGCCACCTACGGCTCCATCACCCTCACCGAGAGCGCGGGCACCACGGTGGCCGACTACACCGACGCCCTCTACGCCGAGGACGGGCAGCTCTCCTTCCAGATCGGCTACGGCGCCGGCGAGACGGCCAGCACCAGCATCCGCTCCATGAAGACCTCCGATTTGGGCCAGACCTCCGCCCTCTCGGACATCGACATCTCCACGGTGGACGGCGCCAACGCCGCCCTAACCGTCATCGACGAGGCCATCAACCAGGTCTCCACGGTCCGGGGTGACCTGGGGGCCTTCCAGGTCAACGAGCTGGAGGCCGAGTCCCGATCCCTGGCGGTGGCCCGCGAGAACCTGGCCGCCTCCGAGAGCCAGATCCGGGATACGGACTTCGGCCGGGAGATGGCGGAGTTCACCACCTCGCAGGTGCTGGTGCAGTCGGCCACGGCCTTCCTGGCCCAGGCCAACGCCCTGCCACAGCAGGTCCTGCAGCTCATCGCCGGATGATGAGCGCAGGTCGATGAGGTCGGCCAGCGGGCCGGTTGGCAGCGGTGGGGGGCGCCCCGGGCGCCCCTCGCCGCCGCACGGCTGCAGGAGGCCCCGCTGACGGTGAACGGGGCGAAGGAGGAGACGACATGGGCGTCGGAAGCATGTCGATCACCGGACTGATCGCCAGCGACGTGGACATTCAGGCGATCATCACCCAGCTCGCGCAGATCAAGCGCAGGCCGGTGCAACTGCTGGAGGACCACAAGTCAACCTGCAACGAGCGTCTGGCGGCCTTCCAGCAGCTCACGGCGCGGGTGCTGAGCCTCAGCACCTACGCGGCGGACATGAGCGACGGCACCGCCTTCGCCCAGGTAACCGCCAGCTCCAGCGACGAGTCCGTCGTAGTGGCCAGCGTCTCCGCCGGCGCGCCCGTGGGCCGCTACGACATCACGGTCAGCCAGCTCGCACAGTCCCACAAGGTCTCGTCCGCCAGCGTGAGCTCCACCTCGGATGCTCTGGGCTACGAGGGCGACATCATCGTCAACGGCCAGGTGGTGTCCCTGGAGGCGAGTGACAGCCTGGCGGATATCCGCGATGCCATCAACGCGGCGGGAGCGGGCGCCTCGGCCTCTATCCTGACCGTCTCCGACACCGATCACCGCCTCACCATCAGCAGTCTCACCTCCGGGGCCGAGGGCGCGCTGGAGGTGGTGGACGCCAACGCCTCCGGGATCCTGGAGGACCTGGGCGTGAAGGCCGCAGGCACGAGCGTCAAGCACCCGATCACCGACGGGGCGGCCAGCGACAGCCTCACCGACAAGCTCTCCGCCGTCGGCGACGTGCTGGGCCTCACCGCGGCGCCTTCAGGGACCGTGCAGGTCAACGGCACGGATGTGGCCATCGACCTGTCCACCGACAGCCTGGAGGAGATCGCCTCCGCCATCGACGCCGTGGCGGGCGTCTCCGCCACGGTGGAGACGGTCAGCGTGGACGGAGAGGCCGCCTACCGGGTAGAGATCGTGGGGGACAGCGGCCAGCCCACCTTCACCGATGACAGCAACGTGCTGGCGACCCTCGGGGTGCTGCAGAAGGACTTTGCCAATGAGGTGGACGCGGCGCAGGACGCCAGCCTCACCATCGACGGTGTCTCCATGACGCGCGCAACGAACGCCATTGACGATGCCATCGAGAATCTGCAACTGCAACTGGTGGACAGCACCGCCGAGGCTGTGACGGTCTTCGTGGCGCGCAACACCAGCGCCAGCGTCTCGGCCATGAACAGCTTCGTCAGCGCCTACAACGGCGTCATCGACTTCATCAACCAGCACCAGGACTTCGACACGGAGGCCGAGACCGGCGGCCTGTTCTTCGGCTCGCCGGCCGTGCTGAACCTGGAGGCCGACCTGCGCGACCAGGTCGCCGACCTGGTGGACACCATGGGCGGGGACCTGAAGCTGGCCTCGCAGATCGGCCTGAGCTTCGATGCTGACGACCGCCTGCTCTTCGACAGCACCCAGTTGCTGGACGCGCTGGAGTCGGATCCCGAGGGCATCAAGCGGCTCTTCGGCGTCCGCACCGACGCTACCAGCGCAGAGGTGGAGGTCTATGAGTACACCTTGGCCACCCGGGACTCGGGCGCCTCGGGCTGGGCCGTGGAGGTCACGCAGATCGCCACCAGGCCCACCGCCACCAGCGCCGCCCTTTCCGGCGGGATCGCTGTGGATGAGACGCTCACGGTCAACGGCAAGCCGGTGACGCTGACGGCCGGGATGAGCCTGCAGGAGGCCGCCGACACGCTCAACGCCCTGTTCAACGCTCAGAACATGGACATGGGCGCGAGCGTGGACGGGGACACCATCGTCATCGAGCATGACCTCTACGGGGATTCACACGAGATCGACATCGAGTCATCGCTGGATGACGGGTCCGGAGGCACCGACCTGGGTGGAGCGACGGCCGGCGAGATCGCGACCTACACCGGCCAGGATGTCGCCGGGAGCATCGATGGCGAGGCGGCCACGGGCAGCGGACGGCTGCTGACGGCGGGGGAGGGCACCGACGCTGAGGGCCTGCGGCTGCGCGTCACGGCCGAGGCAACCGGCAGCAAGGGCGTGGTGCTGGTCAGCAAGGGAATCGCGGCGAGGCTCAGCCACTTTGTGGACGCCGTCACCGACGCGGATACCGGCTCGCTGACGCGCGCGGCGGGGGGTGTCAGCACCGAGATCGAGTCCATCGATGAGGAGATCGCCGAGCTGGAGGCGGACGTGGATCGCTACATTGAGCAGCTCCAACTCGACTTCGCCCGCATGGAGACGAAGATGTCGCAGTCCGTGACGCTGCTGGACTGGATGGAGAACCAGGTGGAGTACCTGTGGTGGTCCGGCGGCCGGCGCTCGTGACGGTCACCTGCGGACGTCGTCGGATGCTGACTGCGAGCGCACTCGGCGGCCCTGGTTGTCGTGAAGATGGGCAGGATTGTGGTGGAGGCGCCGCACCACGCTCCGGCCCGCCGTTGCCTCCTTCGGAACGTGAGGTGCTCTGCATCTGTGGGATGCGACCACCAAGCGGTCGCCGCGGAGGCCCCGAACGGCAGGCCAACGACGGCGGGCTGGGCAGCCCGCTGCTCCGTACGACATTACGGCAACAGCGGATGGCAACGACGGCCGCGGCACAAGCTGACCACGCGAGTAGGATGGCACGGGTGTTGCATGCTGGAGTGCGACTGAGTGAGGGGTGTGACTGATGGCGGCGCCGAAGGATGCACCACAGGCCTATCAGCAGATGCAGGTGCTGGGCTCGGATCCCCGCCAGCTTGTGGTGCTGCTCTGCCAGGCGGTGGTGACCTACCTGAGGCGGGCGGAGAGGGCTATCAAGGCTCGCGACTATCAGACGAAGAGCGACGCGCTGTGCCGGGCCCAGGCCATCTTCAGCGAGCTGATCTGCTCGCTGGACACGGAGATCGGCGAGGACCTGGCGGAGCGGCTGCGTGCGCTCTACGCGCACCTGCAGCGGCAGCTCGTGGATGTGGACCTGCAGGATGACCTGGACCGGCTGGCGTACGTGACCGAGATCGCCGAGAAGCTTGGGGACGCCTGGGAGGAGGCCCTGCGCGAATGTCAGGACGAGGAGTCGGAGGCGGCGTAGCGGTTCGCCCGAACTTCACTGAGCGCGTGGCGGAGCTGGATCGCCGGGAGCGGCAGGCCATCGCGGGCGGGGAGTGGGAGCGGCTGGACGAGATCCTGCAGCGCCAGAAGGCGCTGTGGCGCGAGCTGCGATCGGTAGCCGAGGCCAATGAGGAGTCGCAGCGGGCGCACGAGGCTCGGGAGGCACTGCGGGCGCTGTATCATGTGCGGAGGCGCAATCACGGCAGAATCGAGCGGTGCTTCGCCGACCTCAAACGGCGCCTGGCGGCCGCGCAGGCGGGCTCGGATGCCCGCGCCGGCTACCGGGAAACCGCCGGCCTGGCGGCCTGAGCGCGGGCGCGGTAGCCGCGGGCCGACTTCGCGCGCCTGCTCCGCAGTCGCCCTCAGGCGGCCCCTCCACGGATTGCGCCTGGTCGGTCGGTGAGCCCGGCCTGTCGATCGGTGGGGCCGCCCTGAGGCTCCAGCGCCGTCTGATGGAGCCGAAGCAGGCTCCGTGGTTGCTGCCGGCGCCGAGCCTACTCGATGCCGTACTCCTCCAGCCGCCGGCTGAGGGTGCGCGGTGAGATCCCCAGCACCTCGGCGGCCCTGGTCTTGTTGCCCTCGGCGGCCTGCCACACCCGCCGGACGTGCCGCTCCTCGACCGTCTTCAGGTCCGGGAGTGCCTCCAGGTCCTCCGGAGCCTGCCGGGGACTGGCGACCTCCCCGTCCAGCAGCAGGTGCTCGGGACGCAGCGTATCGCCGTCGGCCATCAACACCCCGCGCTGGATGGCGTTCTCGAGCTGCCGGAGGTTGCCCGGCCAGGACCGGGCGCGGAGCATCTGCAGGGCCTCAGGGGAGATGTTGCGCGGGCCGCGTCCGTGCCAGCGGACGTGCTTGCGGAGGAAGAACCTGGCGAAGGGGTCAATGTCCTCGGGACGCTCGCGCAGGGGCGGGAGGGGCAGGGGGACCACCGCGAGGCGATAGTAGAGGTCCTCCCGGAAGCGGCCGTCGGCGACGGCGGCCCGCAGGTCGCGATTGGTGGCGCAGATGAGGCGCACGTCAACCTGGATGGTCTCGGTGCCGCCCAGGCGGGTGAAGCGATAGTCCTGGGTGAAGTGCAGCAGCTTCACCTGGTTGTCCATGCTCATCTCGGAGATCTCGTCCAGCAGCAGCGTGCCGCCGTCGGCCACCTCGACCAGGCCCTTCTTGGACTGCGTGGCGGAGGTGAAGGCGCCCTTCTCATGCCCGAACAGCTCGCTGGTGAGGAGCTGCTCGGGGAGCGCCCCGCAGTTGACGGCCACGAAGTGCTTGTCGGCGCGATCGCCCATGTAGTGAATGGCCCGCGCCAGGTAGTCCTTGCCCGTCCCGGTCTCGCCCTCCAGCAGCACCGCAGCGGTGGTGTCCGCCACGCGGGCGGCGGCCGCGTAGGACTGGCGCACCTGCTCGTTGCGGCTCATGACGTGGTCGAAGTCGTAGCGCTCCCCGAGGGTCTCCCACAAAAAGCCCGGCTCAGTGTGGCGCCCGCGGGGGTCCCCGAGCAGGTCTCTGACACGCGCCACCAGCTCGTCGGGCGCGAAGGGCTTGGCCAGGTAATGGGTGGCGTGGTGGCCGAGGGCGTCCACGGCGCTCTCGACGGAGGGGTGGGCGGTGATGATGATGGCCGCGGAGGAGACACCCGTGGCCCGCAGCCGTGCCAGCAGCTCCACCCCATCGGCATCGGGGAGCATGCGGTCGAGGACCAGCAGGTCCGGCTCCCGCTCGGACACAGCCTGGGCGGCCGACGCCCCGTCGGACGCGATGTCCACCGCGCAGTCGAGGTCCTCGAGGGCCAGTTGGATGGTCTCGAGCATGGTGGGATCGTCATCGACGACCAGCACGATGGGGACGCCTTCGGGCATCGAGACTCCTCCCTGAGTGAGTCAGTCTGCAGCCCCGGCAACGACCGGCGGGGGCAAGGACGCCGCCGCTCCGGACGACCGGGGGCCGGGTTCGCCGGGCTTTGGCCCCCTCCAAGGTCCATCGGTTGCGACCTTTGGGGGCAGCCGTTTGCCGTGTCGGGCCTCCGTTCCCGCCCGGCCGTTGTCGTGGGCTCCAGCTTCGCGTGCGCTCCACCATTCGCGTAGAAGAACGGCAGGCCGGACAGTGGTCCGGCCTCTCCACGCGAGCTTCCGCTCGCGTAACGACTGCCGTTGCCGTCCGGAGCGGCGGGGCTTCAGACCCGCCGGCCGTCTGCGTCCGACCATCGCAGCGGCGCCCCCATCCTTCGCGCCGCGCATCCTTCGCGTAGGGCGGGCTTCCAGCCCGACAATGGTGAACGGCGCACGGACCGAGACCAGAGGTCTCCAGTGTCCGTGCCACGGAACGACAGTCGTTGTCGTGAGCTTGGAGCTTGTCACTTGCAGCTTGCGGCTTGAGACGGAACGACAGGGCCCGCGCCACGGGATCAGGCGATCAGCGGAGGTCGGAGGCCTGGCCGAGGCGGGCCTGAAGGGCGCCCCGAAGCCTGGCGATGACCTGGGTGTGGATCTGGCAGATGCGGGACTCGGTGACGCCTACCACCATGCCGATCTCCTGCATGGTCAGCTCCTGCTCGTAGTAGAGGCTGAGCACCAGCCGCTCCCGGTCCGACAGCTCCTCGATACACTCCGCCAGAAGGCGGCGCAGCTCAGCGCGGTCGATGGCGGCGGAGGGGCTCCAGTCGGCTGAGGCCCGGGGGAGGGAGGCGGTGGAGGGCGCGTGGGCATCGCCGCTGGCCTCGGTGAGGCTCTCCAGGCTGACGATGGCGGTGGTGGAGGCGTCGCGGAGCAGGCTGCGGTACTCCTCGGCGGACACGCCCAGCTCATCGATGATCTCCTGCTCGGCGGGCTGGCGCCCAAGGCGGCGTCGAAGGTCCACCAGGGCCTGCTCCAGCCTCCGGTAGCGGCTCCTCAGGCCGCGGGGGGCCCAGTCCATGCGCCGCAGCTCGTCGAGTATCGCCCCGCGCATCAGCGACGTGGCGTAGGTGGTGAAGCTGGCGCCCCTATCGGGATCGTAGCGATCCACGGCCCTGATGAGGCCGATCATCCCCGCGCTGAGCAGGTCCTCGCGGTCCACCTGGGCGGGCAGTCCGGCCGCCACGCGCTCCACCTCGTAGCGGACCAGGTCGGCATGCTCCTCAATGAGCTCCTCGCGTTCCGACGCGGACAGCCTGGTGTGCTGTGTCATCGACAACACGGGTATCCCCTCAAGCCGCGTGGGTCCTGAGACCGCAGGTCTCATGGTATCAGCCGGCGGCGGGCCCGCACCGATCCAGCGGGCCGGGGGAAGGATGTTTCGACGACCGAGTCATCCCCCGCATGGCAGTGACCGTCCATCGTCCGGTGAGCGCCGCGGCGCTCGGATGCCAGTGATTCCCCGGCACTGGCGCCGTGCATGCACGGCCCGGTCCGGACGGACAGTAGCGTGTCGAGGCCCCCCGGAGGGCCCCCTACTTCAAAAACCGTCCATTTGTGTATTCCCGCTGACGCGCTGAATCATGCATACGATCGCATGATTCTCTGATTCTCTGTACCTATCTCAGTGTACTCTTCTCGTTCGCCCCCGCATCTCCCTCCTCTGAGTCGTTGTGAGGGCGGGCGCTTCGGGCCCGCTGCCGCCGCCGGCGGTAGACGGCGGCGAAGATCTCGGCCACCACCTGATAGAGGCGCCCGGGGATGGCCTCGCCCAGCCGGCAGTCGGCGAACAGGCTGCGGGCCACCGGCGGATTGTGGATGATGGGGATGCCCCAAGTGCGGGCAAGCTCGATGATCCGCCGGGCCACCCGCCGCTGGCCTCGCGCCACGACCTTGGGGGCGGGCATCTGCGCGGCCTCGTAGCGGAGGGCCACGGCGTAGTGCGTGGGGTTGGTGACCACCACGTCCGCCTGGGGCATCTCCGTGGAGATGCCCTGGGCGAGCATGCCGCGCTGTATCTGCCGCCGACGGCGCTGGATATGCGGGTCCCCCTCCTCCTCGCGCAGCTCGCGCTTGAGCTCCTGGCGGGTCATGCGCAGCGACTTCTCATTGTCCCACCACTCGAAGGCGTAGTCGGCCGCTCCCACCACCAGCAGCGTGAGCATGCACTTCACCAGCATCTCGGCGGCGATCCCCAGCGTTGTCGTCAGCGCGGGCACGATGCCCATGTCGCCCATTGCCAGCACCTCGTCCGCCCTCCCCCGGAGCACCCAGACCGCGATGACCATGACCACGCAGACCTTCACGATGCCCTTGACGGTGGCGATGGTGCCCCGGACGCTGAAGAGGCGCTTGAAGCCGTTGGCCGGGTTGATGCGGCTGAGGTCCGGCTGCAGGGCCGCGGCGGTCAGCAGCCCGCGAGTCTGGGCGCTGGCGGCAACCACGGTGCCGACGACGGCTGCCAGCATGACCGGCCCCAGCACCGCCAGCAGCAGCGGGATCGTCGCGGCGTACCCTGAGATGACGCTTTCGGGCGTGACAGGCGGAGTCTGCTTCACTCGCAGCCAGTCCTCCAGCGCGCCGGTGAGCCGTGAGAGCATCGTGGGGCCGGCGAAGCGCCAGGCCAGGTAGATCAGTAGCAGGCCCACCGCCCGCGACAGGTCCACGCTGGTGGGGACCTGCCCCTTCTCACGGGCGCGGCGTCGCTTTCGCGGCGTTGGCTGCTCGGTGCGCTCCTCAGTCGCCATCGCCTATCCCGCCAGCACTCGCAGCATGTCGTCGAGATACACCGCCATCAGCCTCGCGATCCGCCCCAGGTGCGGCACCAGCAGGGGTGCGGTCAGCGCGGCGATGACCAAGCCCAGCGCGATCTTGCCCGGGATCCCCACCAGAAAGACGTTGATCTGTGGCACCGCGCGCGCTACCAGCCCCAGGGCCAGGTCGGCCAGCAGCAGCGCCGCCATCACCGGCGCGGCCACCTGCAGGCCGAGGACCAGCAGGCTGGTGCCCAGGTCGCCGACGAGCGCGGCCAGGCCCGGCGTGACCACAGCCCTGCCCACGGGCACGATGGCGAAGCTGGCGCCCAGGCCGCGCAGCACCCAGTGGTGGCCGTCCACGGCCACGAACAGCAGCAGCGCCACCATGTAGTAAGCGGTGCTGAGGATGCCCGACTGCGAGCCGGTGCTGGGATCGAAGAGCTGTCCGGCGCGCAGGCCGATCTGCAGGTCCAGCACCTCCCCGCCGAAACGCAGGGCCTCCAGCAGCGCGGCCATGGCGAAGCCCATGGCCATCCCCACCGCCAGCTCCACTAGGCAGAGCCCGGCGTAGCGCAGGGGCTCCTCGACGGCCGGGGTGCCCGCTGCCGCCACCGGGGCCAGCACCGCCCCCAGCCCCAGCGCCAGAGCCACGCGCACTCGCATGGGCGCCTGCTGGAAGTTCAGGCCCGGCGCCAGCACCGTCAGTCCCACGACTCGCAGCGCCGGCGGCAGCAGCCGCGCCGCCTCGCCCAACAGCTCGGCGACTACTCCGGTCATGCCGCCACCGCCTCCAGCCGGATGGAGCCCAGCGCCCTGAGCTGCACGTCCGGCACCACCTCGGCGTGGGAGATGACGGCCATGTCCGGGAAGCTGCGCCAGATGAGCTCGCGCAGGTGCCGGCGAACCGGCGGCGAGGTGAGCACGATGGGCCGGCGGCCCTGGGCCGCCAGCTCCTCCACGGCATCCTGGACGGCCTCCAGCAGCCTCTGCAGCACCGCCGGGTCCAGCAGGCAGGTGGGCCCCTGGGGTGTGTCCACCACCGCCTCGGCGATCTGCGCCTCCAACTCGGGGTCGAGCACGTACACCGCCAGGGCGCCGTCCTCATCGCGGTACTGCTCGCAGATGGTGCGGGCCAGAGCGGCGCGCACGTGCTCCACCGCATCCTCCAGGCCGGCGCCCCCCTCAGCCGCTGTGGCCCCCCTTCCCACCACCGCAACGCCGCCGCGGAGGGCGTCGGCGAGGGCCTCCACGATGGTGGAGAGGTCCGTGATGGGCACACCCTCCTCCAGCAGCGCGGCCAGGACCTGGTGAAGCTGGCCCACCGACGCCAGGTCGGGGATAAGCTCGTTGACCGCCGCCGCGTTGGTCTGGCGGAGGTCGTCGAGCATCACCTGCACGTCCTGTCGGCACAGCAGCTCCGGCGCGTGGCTCTTGATGAGCTCGCTAAGATGCGTGGCGAGCACCACGTCGGGCTCCACGACCGTGTAGCCGCGGGCCTCGGCCAGCGTCCGCTGGTCGGGCTCGATCCACCAGGCGGGGAGGCCGAAGGCCGGCTCCGTGACCGGCGTGCCGGGCAGCTTGTCGAGGCCGTCGCGGGCCGCGATGGCCATCACAGCCGAGGGCTGGAGGCTCCCGGTGGCGATGGTCGCTCCCCGCAGCCGCACGGCGTAGGATCTGGGGTCGAGGCTCATATCATCCTGGATGCGCACCGGCGGGACCAGCAGCCCCAGCTCCTCGGCTATCTGCTCGCGGATGGTGCCGATGCGGGCCAGCAGGCGGCCGGACTGCCCCTCCTCCACCAGCGGAATGAGGCCGTAGCCGATGCTCACGGCCAGCCGCTCCGGGGCCGGGACGGCCACCGGCCGCTGTTCGTCGAGCTCGGCTGCATCCTCGTCCTCCGGCTCCTCGCTGGGGGTCACCGGGTGGCGGCCGACGTACCAGGCCACCAGCCCGGTAACGCCGCCGATGGCGAAGAAGCTGAGGGTCGGCAGGCCGGGGACCATGCCGAAGAGCACCAGCATGACGGCCACGATGGCCACGGCCCGCGGCTGGCTGAGGAGCTGGGTGACCACGTCGCTGCCCAGGTCGCGGTCGGACGCGGCTCGGGTCACGACCAGGCCGGTGGCGGTGGAGATCAGCAGCGCCGGGATCTGGCTGACGAGCCCGTCCCCGACTGTGAGCAGGGCATAGCGGCGGAGGGCCTCGCCGGGCTCGAGGCCCAGGCGCGCCACGCCGATGATGAGGCCGGCGATGATGTTGATGACCACGATGACAATGGCCGCGATGGCGTCGCCGCGCACGAACTTGGTGGCGCCGTCCATGGCGCCGTAGAAGTCCGCCTCGCGCTCGATGGTGCGGCGGCGCTGGCGAGCCTCCTCCTCGGTGATCAGCCCCGCGTTGAGGTCGGCGTCGATGCTCATCTGCTTGCCGGGCATCTCGTCGAGGGTGAAGCGGGCCGCGACCTCCGCCACGCGCTGGGAGCCGCTGGTGATGACCACGAACTGGATGATGACCAGGATCAGGAAGAGGATCAGCCCCACCACCAGGTCGCCGCCCACCACGAAGCCGCCGAAGGCCTCGATGACCTTCCCGGCGTGGGCGTGCAGGAGGATGAGCCTGGTGGAGGAGATGTTCAGGGCCAGCCGAAAGAGCGTGGCCACCAGCAGCACGGAGGGGAAGACCGCGAACTCCAGGGGCTCCCGCACGTACATCGAGACCAGCAGGATGCACAGGGCCACGCCGAAGTTGACGGTCAGGAGCATGTCCAGCAGGGCCGGCGGGAGGGGGATGAGCATCATCGCCACGAGGCCGATGATCCCGATGGCCATCATGACGTCGCTGTGCCCCAGCGCTCTGCGCAGGATAGAGCCGGAGACCCTCACCGGTGGCTCCCCCCATCTCCTGCCCCGCGCGCTGTGCACGGACTGCCGGGATCTTGTGACGCCGCGTAGGTCGGGCTTCCAGCCCGACAACGGCCGGTGGGTCGGAAGACCCCGCGGAGACCTCCGGTCTCACGGACGACGGAGACCTGCGCGCGAATGATGGCCGCCGCGCGGCCGTACAGCTCCTGGGCCTCTGCCCCCGGCAGGCCCAGCAGCTCCGCGATCTCCGGGAAGCTGAGCCCGCCCTGGAAGTAGGCGTTCAGCAGCCGCCGCTGGCGCTTGGAGAGAGAGGAGACCGCGGCCGATGCGGCGCCGGCGGAAGCCCCCTGGGGCAGGATCAGCTCCGGGCTGACCGCGAAGAGCAGGCCGGCCTCCATGAAGCGCTCGGTGAGGGCCTCTGCCGGGAGGCCCAGGTCCTCGGCCAGCGGGCCGTCACGGTCCGGGCCGTGCTCGGCGATGCAGGCACACAGCGGCGCCACCCGGCAGGGCCAGGCGATGCGGAACCAGGAGCTGGCCCGCGCCCAGGCCCGCAGGTGCTCCACGACCAGGCGCAGCGCCGCGGGCTCGATGTCCTCGCCGCCGGCGGGCGCGCCTTCGGCCATCTCCACCAGCGCCAGCAGCCCCTGGCCCAGCAGCAGCCCCTCGTCGAGGTACGGCGCCAGCACGCAGCCCAGCCGGCCCATCGCCACGCGCACAACCCGCGTCAGCCGAGCCACCGCTGGCGAATCCTCGCCATCCATGGCGGCGACGTCGGACGGATCCGATGGGGAGCCGCCGAGCAGCATGTTGAGGACGTGCGCGGCGTCTGGCGTCATGATCTCCGCACGTCTCCCTGGGGTCCGGTCATCGCACGTACTCCGGGATGTGCCTGAAGAGCTCCTCCGCGAAGCTGGCCAGCGAGCGCAGCATCCACGAGCCACACGCGAGGATCGTCAGGCCGATGGCGATCACCTTGGGCACGAAGGTCAGGGTCATCTCCTGGATCTGGGTGACCGCCTGCAGGATGGCGATAGCCACGCCGACCACCAGGGCCACGCCCAGCACGGGGCCGCCGAGCTTGAGCGTGGCCACGAACATGTCCTTTGCCAATGCCACGTAGAGATCTGTGGGCATGCAGTCCGATCCCCTCACGCGAAGCTGAGGACCACCGAGCGGGTCACCAAATGCCAGCCGTCAACCATCACGAACAGCAGAATCTTCACGGGCAGCGAGATCATCACCGGCGGCACCATGAGCATCCCCATGGACATGAGCGAGCTGGCCACCACCAGGTCGATAACCAGGAAGGGCACGAACAGCACGAAGCCGATCTGAAAGGCCGACTTCAGCTCGCTGATCACGAAGCCGGGCATGAGCACGTGAAAGGGCACGTCCTGGGGCGTGGCCGGGCGGGCAAGGTCGGCGATCTCATAGAACAGCGCCAGGTCCTTCTCCCGCGTCTGCCGGAGCATGAACTCCCGCAGTGGCAGGGCGGCCTCCTCCAGCGCCCGCTCATAGCCGATCTCCTGGTGCATGTAGGGCTGAACGGCGCGGCTGTTGATGTCGTCGAACACCGGGTGCATCACGAAGAAGGTCAGCAGCAGCGCGAAGCCGACCAGCACCGCATTCGGCGGCGTCTGCTGGGTGCCCAGCGCGCTGCGCAGGAAGCTGAGAATGATGATGATGCGCGTGAAGGAGGTCAGCGTCATCAGCAGCGCGGGCGCCAGCGACAGCAGCGCCAGGCCGATCAGGATGCGCAGCGTCAGGACAATCTGCTGCGGATCGTCGCTGGTCCATTCGCCCGGCAGGGCGGGCAGAGCCGGGCCCTGCGCCACGCTCACCCGCGACGCGGCCAGCAGCAGCGCCGCGACTGCCGCGATGCGAAGCCCGGAGCGCGCGGCCCGGCTCACCGGCATCACTGCTCCTGCAGCTCGCGCAGCAGGCGGCTGCGCCGCTGTTCCCAGCTCTCGCCCTCGTCGGTCTCGACCAGGTCGGGGCGCACCGGCTCGGTGGAGACCGGCCTGTGCGCGATGGTCAGCTCATCGGAGCCGCCGTCGGCGCGGCGCTTGATGGAGCGGTAGAGCGAGGGCCGCGGGGGCGCCTCGGAGATGTCGGCGATCTGAGCCACCATGCCCTCCCCGGTGCCGAGCAGCAGGCGGCGCCCGTCCACCTCCACGAGATACAGCCGACCGTCGGCGCCCAGCGAGAGGGACTCCTCGATGCGCAGGAGTCTGCCGCCGGGCCCGGCGCCATGGGCGTTGCCCCGGCGGTCCTGCCACCAGCGCACCGCCTGCACCAGGCCCCACGCCACCAGCACCGCCACCACCAGCTTGCCCAGCAGCTCCACCACCGAGAGGTAGGCCGGACCGGAGCCGGCGGTGTGCGCGGGCTCCGCGGGCCCCCCGATGGTGTATTCCGTGGCCGGCGCCTCCGACTGCGCCCAACCAGTCGCACACGCCGCGAGCGCCACGAGCAGGACGGCCGTCATGACCAGCGCTCTGCGCTTCACAATGCATCCCTCCCTGAGTCGGGCTGGAAGCCCGACCTACGCGTGGATGAGAGTCGGGCTGGAAGCCCGACCTAGGCGTGGATGAGTCGGGCTGGAAGCCCGACTTCGCGTGGAAGAGTCGGGCCGCAAGCCCGACTACGCGTGAAAGCCCGACCCACGCGGTGGTCTGCCGTTTTGTGGCACGCATGTTCCCAAGCAGACCCCGTCGGGGTCTGAGGAACTGCGCAACCTGGCTCGCTTGCGAGCCTCCGCACACTCCTGAGCGTGCGCCGCTTGTCGTTGTCGAGTTGCAGGCCCCACGACGCGGAGACTGTTACACAGTCTCCGAGATCGCGATCGTGTCCTCCGCGTCCTCTATCAGCTCCGTGATGCGGTAGGCGAAGGTGTCGTTGACGACCACCACCTCACCGCGAGCGAAGACCCGGCCGTTGATGAGCAGGTCGATGGGCTCCCCGGGCAGGCGGTTGATAGTGATCACCGACCCGGTCTCCAGCTTCAGCACCTCCGACAGCGGCATCTCGGTGCTGCCCAGCTCCACCGTGATGGTCAATGGCACGTCCAGCATGCGGTGGAGATTGCCCCATGGCTCGCCCTGCTCCGAGGAGTCGGGCTGCGAGCCGCCCTCGCGGCGCTCAGGCCGGGTGGCCGGCGACTCCGCGTCCAGGCGATGCACGCCCTCCTCCACGGCCGGCTGGGAGGCGTGGTCGGTCCGCTCCGCCTCCGCCTCAGGCCCCGGATCGGGCTGGGTCTCCTCCTGTGGCTGCTCGCTGGCGGCTCTCTCCGGCACCTGCGGTTCCTCCCTGTCGCCGTCCATCGCTACCCACACGCTGCGAGTCTCACGTCGCACGTCGCACGCTGACGACTGATCAACGAAGCTGCAAGCTGCAAGCCACAAGCTGCAAGCCGCAAGCTGACGACTGATGAACGAAGCTGCAAGCCACAAGCTGCAAGCCGCACGTCGTAAGCTGACGACTGATGACTGACGACTAATGACTAATGACTAATGACTAATGACTAATGACTGACGACTAATGACTGACGACTGACGACTGACGTCCTACTGCATCACGAAGGCCGTGAACAGCACATCCTCGACGGTGTAATCCTCCAGCGTCTCGTCAAGCCTCTGGGCCAGAAGCCGCTTGAGCGCGGCTCGGTCCGTCGTGTCGCGTAGCGCCTCGAAGCTCTGGCTGGAGAGCACCTCGATGGCCACGTCCCGCGCCAGGCGGTGGCTGGAGGGGTCCAGCCTGGGCTCCGGCTCGTCCTCCCCCGCCGAGCTGTGACCAGGGGCGGCGGACTGCCCCTCCTGCTGCGGCTCGTGCGCGGGGGGCAGGGCGAGGACGCTGATGTCCGTCTGGAGGTAGCGGAGAGTCCCGTCGTCGGTGCGCAGGTTCACCAGGAACTCGCCCAGGCTGAAGGTCTGCAGCTCCAGCTCGGCGGCCTGCATCTCCTCCTCGTGGGGGGGCTCGCCGTCGGGCCTGAACTTGGTCCAGGCGAAGGCCGCGCCTGCCAGGAGTGTGCCCACGGCCAGCAGCAGCAGGCTCAGCTTCGTCAGCAGGCTTCCCCGTCGCACTCCGTGCGGTCTCATTCGGTTGCTCTCCCCTCGGTGTCGGCCTGGCGCGCTTCTCAGTCCGCCGAGTGCCCCTCCCGCGCCCGAAGCATCGCGGACTCGGCCTCAGGACCGGAGCCCTGGGCCGGCCGCAGGCGGCCGGCGGTGATGTCCACGCGCGGAACGAGCCTGATCGGCTGTGGGTGCGCATCATCGTCGCCATCGGCCGGGGCTGAGGCGGAGGTCAGATGCGTGGCGCTGCTCGCCAGCACCACGATGTCCACGCGCCGGTTGCGCGCCCGATGGCTCTCGCTGTCATTGGCCACCAGCGGCCTGGTATCGGCGAAGCCCACGGCCGAGATGTGGTGGGGCGAGATGCCACTATGGCGGATCAGGTGCACCATGACGTTACTCGCGCGCTGCGCCGAGAGCTCCCAGTTGGAGGGGAAGCGGCTGGTGCTGATGGGCAGATCGCAGGTGTGCCCCTCCACCAGCAGCGTGGCGCCGCTGCCGGCCAGCGGCGGTCCGAGCACGTCGAGCACCTCGCGCATGGCCGCCGTTAGCTTTGCCTCCCCCACCGGAAAGAGGATGCGGTCGGCCTTCATGGTCACAGTCACCAGTCCCGCGTCGTGCGTGACCTTCACGTGCCCCTTCAGCGCCTCGCGCAGGCCGGTGTCGATCTGGCGTGAGATGCTGTTGGCCAGCGTGGCGCTGTTGGCGATGAGGCTTCCGCCCCCGCCCAGCAGGCCCTTGCCCCCGTCCAGCACTCCGGCGTCAGCGGCGGCAACCGGCGCGCCTCCGAAGACGCCGCCGATGGCCCCCTTCAGCGCCTCGAACTTCTTCAGGTCCACCACCGACATGGCGTAGAGCATGATGAAGAAGGCCATCAGCAGCGTGATCATGTCGGCGTAGGTGATGAGCCAGCGCTCCAGGTTCGCCTCTTCTCCCTCACCCTCAGGCTGCCCGCTCACTGACCTCCCCCTCCGCCTCCGCCGCAGGGCCGCCGGCGGCCTCCACCTTCCCCCGCCCGCTTGGCGGCAGGAAGCTCTTGAGCGCCTCCGCGACCACGATGGGGCTGTCGCCGCGCTGGATGGCCCGGACGCCCTCGATGACGATGCGGCAGGAATGCTGCTCGGCCCGGCTGATGGTCTTGAGCTTATCGCCCATCGGGATGAAGATGACGTTCGCCGAGGCCACGCCGTAGAGCGTGGCCAGAAACGCGGAGGCGATGGCCGGGCCCATGGAGCTGGGGTCATCGATCCTGCCCATCATGTGCACCAGGCCCATGACCGTGCCGGTCACCCCCAGCGTCGGCGCCAGCCCCCCCATGGTCATCATCACCTGCGCAGCGGCGGCGTGGCGGTCGGCGATCTGCGCCAGGTCCGTCTCCAGCATGCCGGCGACCGTCTCCGGCGGCGTGCCGTCGGCAACGAGCTGGAGGGCCTTGGCCATGAACGGGTTCGCATTGCGCACTTCGCCGATCTCCTTCTCCAGGCCGAGGAAGCCCTCGCGGCGGGCCAGCCGGGCCATGTCCACGAGTCGCTGGCTGACCTCAACCGGGTCGGGAACGTCCGAGACGAAGGCCTGCAGGAGCGCTCTGGGCAGGTTCAGGATGTCCTGGATCCGGGCGCTGATGATGGTGGCCCCGAAGGTGCCGCCGAAGACGATCATGGCGGCCGGGACGTTGATCAGCGCCGACAGGTGCCCGCCCTCGACCACGACGGAGCCGAGGATGAACACGAATGCCACGGTCAGGCCGATGATGGTTCCGACGTTCACAGGCCCAGTGCTCCCTCGCTTTCCCGCCTCGGGCCCAACCCGCTCACGAGATGCGGCCCCACTGCGCCACCTCAACGGGACTGGCGCCGTCGTCGCCGCGGAGCGAGCGGAGGTACTCGACGGCGCGGTCGATGACCTCGTCCACGCTCTCCCGCACCACGTAGCTGTTGCCGGTGGTCAAGGTGATGACCGTGTCGGGCACGCCCTCGACGCGCTCCACGAGCAGAGCGTTAAGGATCACCTCTCTGCCGTTGAGTCCGGTCAGGCGGATCATAACGCGCCCCTTTCAGCCCATTGTCTCAGCAAGAACCGTTCCGGTGCCGTCCTGCAGCAGCGCCCGGCGCTCGCTACGTCCTGATGAGCCGCACGACCTCGTCCATCATCTCGTTGGCGGTGGCGATCACCCGGGTAGACGCCTGGAAGCCCCGCTGGGTGGTGATCATGTCCACGAAGGCGCGGGTGAGATCGACGTTGGACATCTCCAGGCTGCCGGCGACGATGCCCCCGCGCCCGCCGGTGCCCGCCGCGCCGATGGAGGCCCTGCCGGAGGCGGGGCCCTCGATGAACAGGTTGTTCCCCACCCGGCGGAGGCCGCCGGGGTTGGTGAAGCCGGCCATGGCGACCTGGCCGAGCGTCTTGCTGCGCCCGTCGGAGTAGTGGCCCATTACGTAGCCGTTATCCGACATCTCGATGGAGACCAGCGAGGCCGGTGGGGAGCCGTTCTGCGACTGCGCGGCCACGGTGTGCGCCTGGGCGAGGCAGGTCACGTCAGAGAGTTCCACGGTCACCGTCTGGGGGCTGGCGGCGCCGTTGGTCAGCGCCACGTCGATCGTCAGTGTGCCTCCGGCAGTGAGCGCGCCGCTGCTGTCGAACTGCATGGTGGTCGTGGCGGTGGTGGCCTCGCATGTGGCCTCGCAGTCCCATTCACCCACGTTGGCGGTCTTCGTGAAGGTCAGCTCCAGCTCGTGTGCCTCGCCAAGGGAGTCGTAGACGGAGATAGTGGTGCTCAGGGCGTCCCCCTCGGCGGCGGTGCTGTCGAGGTTACCGATGACCGTGGTCTCCGAGCTGGCGATGGGCGCGGCCAGAGCGCTGATGTCGAAGCTCAGCCGCGCCGGGTCGCCGCTTGCCTCAACCTGGCCGTTGACGGCCTCCCAGCCGACAACCGCGTAGCCGCTGGAGGAGGAGACCAGCGTGTTGGTGTTATCGAGGGTGAAGGAGCCATCGCGACTGAAGTAGCGCCCCTGGCCGTCGGTGAAGACGAACATCCCCTCACCCTCCACAGCGCAGTCCAGCGGCTGGCCGGTGCGCTCCAGCGAGCCCTGAGCGTGCTGCACGCTGACCGCGCCCAGCGACACCCCGCTGCCGATCTGCACGGGGTTGGAGCCGCCGATCCCGGCCTCGCCGCCGGATCGGCCGCCCTCAATGGTCTCGTAGAGGGCGTCCGCGAAGGCCGTGCGCCCCTCCTTGTACGCCACTGTGTTGGCGTTGGCAATGTTGTTACCCACCACGTCCATGCGCTCCTGAAATGCGATCGTGCCCGACAATCCTGCAAACAGGGCTCTGTTCATCGTCGCGCTCCTTTCGCGTCAATGCTCGATTGCTGCCGGTCCGCTGGGGGCCGCGCCCGCAGAGGCGTCAACAGGCGGGTTGGCGGGGATCTGCAGCGTCACGGCGGTGCCGCCAGCGGGGCCGCGGGCGATCTTGAGGCTGCCGCGATGAGCGACTGCCACGGCGCGGGCCGCCGCCAGCCCCAGGCCCTGGTGGGTCTCCGGAGCGGTGGTGAAGAACGGCTCGGTGGCCCTGCGCGCCGCCTCCTCATCCATGCCCGGACCGTCGTCGATCACGCGCAGCCGGCTGAATGTGCCATCCGTCTCCGTCTCCACGACCACCCGGCCGGCGCCGTGCACCGCCTCGATGGCGTTGCCGATAACCCGAATCAGGGCCAGCGAGAGCCGCCGGGAGTCCCCCCAGGCCGGGCAGGGCTCCGGGAGTTCAGCGCGCGAACTCGGCGGCGCTCGCAGCTCGAGGCCCGCACATTGCGGCCACGGCTCGCAGATGGCGCTTACCAGCGCCACCACCTCGGCGGCCAGCTCGCTCAGGTCCACCGGGCCCATCCCGGCCTCCATGGGCCGGGCGGCGAAGGCCTCCAGCGGCCCGACCAGCTCGATGCCCTGGCGGACCGAGCGCGTGACGCGGTCGAGAAGCTCTCGGGACCGCGGCTGCTCCACCGCCTCGCGCAGGAAGTAGAGATTCCCGAGGATGCCGCCGAAGACGTTGGCGAGGCTGTGCGAGACGCCGAAGATGAGCTGGCTGACCGCACGCATTCGCTCGAGGTCGCGCACGTCCACCGAGGCCGGCCACGCGCCCGCCGGCTCAGCGGCCGCCAGCGCCACCGCGCCCGACCGCGCGAAAGCCTCCAGCAGATGCATCTGCGCGCACGGCTGCTCGCCCCGGCTCGCCACGACCAGGGCCAGGGGCGGGTGGCTCTCGACCTGCAGCGGCAGGCGCCGCCACGAGGCCATCCCCAGGCCGGCGAGGTGCTCGCCGAGGCCCCGCGGAGCGTGCGGCGGAGCTTCGCATCCGGCATCATCGGGCCATGCCCCGGCGATCTGCACAGCGTCGCCTCCAGTGGCCGGCGACACGATCAGCGCCACCTCGCAGTCCAGCACCAGGGCCGCCTGCTCGGTTACCACCGCGGCGGCGGTCGGCGCGTCACCTGCCGCGGCGCGCGCCAGTGCCTCCAGCGCCGGGAGGATGAGGTCCGTCTCCGGTGCCTGCGTCGGCTTGAGCACGAGCGTCTCGGCTGCCACGGTCCGCCTCCTCCGGGCGCGATCAACTGACTGCGACGACGTCCTCGAGCGAGATGCGCCGGTCGCCGGCCACGAGATCCGCCTGCCCGTCCCATAGCTCCACGCGCTCCACGGTCGCCGACTGCAGCGCGCCGGTGGCGTCGTACCACTGCACGGTGCGGCCGATCAGAGAGAGCGCCGGGCTGAGCATCTGCGTCGCCCGCAGCTCGCTCAGCAGCGAACTGATGGTGCTCAGCTCCGCCACGCTCTGAAGCTGGCTGAGCTGGCTCATGAACTCCGTGGGATCCATGGGGCTGAGCGGATCCTGGGCACGGAGCTGGGCCACCAGCAGGGTCATGAAGTCCTGCGTGGAGGAGAGCCCGCCGGCGTGAAGCTGCGCCTGTGCGCCCTGCTGCGCGGCATCGATTCTCATCGCACTGCTCCTCTCCGCGTCATGCCACCAGGTTCACGCGCCGGGCCGCGCTGGTCACCGCCGGGCGCCAGACATCCCGAGCCAGGCGCTCCCGGCGCAGCATGCGCGGCAGCGGCGCCTGCCGGGCCTCGGGTCGGTCCTGGGGCGCGTGACGGGCGTCACCCGCGCCGCCCTCGCGCACGTCGAACTCGGCCATCTGCAGGTCCTGCCGGGCCAGCGCCTCCCGCACTTGGGCCTCCGCCGACCGCATGGCCGCCGCCGTCTCCGGCCGGTCGGCCACGATCACTGCCCGCACCGCCCCCTCGCGCATGCTCAGCTCCAGCTCGCAGCGGCCCAGCTCCGGAGGGTGGACCTCGATCCGCACTCGCTGCGGCCCGTCGTCACGGAGGCTCTTTGCGAGACCGCGAGCGGTCTCGGGGATGCGCGGTATGCGCACGGCCTCGACCTGTGGGGCTGGCTCCCGGCCGGCCCCACGGTGAGAGGTCGGCGTTCGGGAGATCGCGTCGTGGGCGAGGTCCGGCCGGCCGTCGCGCGAGGGCTCCGGGGCTCCCGGCATCCGCTCCCGCACCCCCGGGGACTCACGTCCGGCCCGTTCGAGGCCGTGCAGTTCCGTCGCATCGCGACGCGTCTGTGGTGCACCGTTGCGAATCTGCGGGGCGGCGGTAGTCCCTCGCTCAGTTGAGGGCGCCTCCGGTGGCATCTGAGAGGTGCGTGTCGGCCGTGTCCCGGTGCCCGGTGCCGGCGCTGAGGCCCCCGACGATGCCTGCGTCACGCCGGGCTCACGCTGGGGCGGAGGTGTGGCGCGTGTGGGTGCCTCCTGGCTGTGGGGCGCCGGTCGCGCTCCATTGCGGGCAGACACTGCCACCTGCCTCAGCCTGTCGGGCTGGAAGCCCGACCTACGCGGAGATAGTATGGTACGCGGGGATAGGACGCTACGCGAAGACGGGACGCCCCGCGGAGATGGGACGCTGCGCGCACGTGCGGTGCCATCGACATCGTGAGTGACAGCCCGATCCGGTGGCCCAAGCTTCTGACCTGCCCCCGTGGCGCAGGCTTCCAGCCTGCGAACTACGGCATGGCGGACCGCAAGCGGGTCGAACGGACGGTGCGCAATCGGCTCGCGCGGTGTAGGGCGCGGACCTGTGCCACGCCTGTCGGGCTGGAAGCCCGACCTACGCGCAGATAGTATGGTACGCGGAGATAGGACGCTACGCGGAGATGGGACGCTGCGCGCAGATGCCACGCCATCGACATCGCCAGTGACAGCCCGATCCCGCGGCGCAGGGTTCCGCCCTACCCCCGTGGCGCGGGCTTCCAGCCTGCGATGTACGCCGTGGTCGGCTCCAACCCGCCCCCACGGGGTCCAGGTGCTGTCCGGCTGCACGCCGGCCCCACCGGCTGTCGGTGGGGCGGCGAGAGGGCTCTGAGGTTGGCCGGCTTGCTGTTGGGACACCGGGGCCGGGCTCAGCGGCCGCCAGCTTCTCCCCACGTGCTGCGAGTCCGCCGCGTCCGCGGGTGAGGTGTGCGGCACGGCGGCCTGCTGTGAGGCGTCGGCCTCTATGACGCTGGCTTGGAGCCTGCCTTCGTGGCGCAGGCTTCCAGCCTGCGATGTAGGACGTGACCGGCCGGAAGCCGGCCCCACGGGCTGTCGGTGGCGGCCGGGTGGAAGCCCGGTGGTGGCCGCAGAGGCATCCGCACGCGTGGTCGCTGGCGGTCCCGCCGGACGCGAGGCGAGGCTGTTCGGTGGCACGCACACTCTTGTGCGTGCGTCGTTGTTCGGGATCGGGACGGAAGCTTGACCTCCGCGGCGGTGTACGAGGGGGGTGAGCGCGTGCGCCGTCGGCGCCTCCAGGGCGGCGGCAGCGCCGCTGGCCGACGCGGGCAGCGGAGGGTGTGCGGCGAGCGTTGAGCCGGTGCTCAGTGCCCGGACAGGAGTGATACTCTGCTCGGCCGTTGGGCCCGGTGAGGGCGTAGGCGCCGGCGGTGTGCCGTGCAGGCAGAGGCCCAGCGCGGCCAGGAAGAGGCCCGGATCGGCCGCCGGCGGGTCGGCGAGCGCCTCCGGCGGCTTCCCAGGCGAGAGCGGTCCAGGCATGGCGGCGGCGGGCTGGGTCATGGCACCGCCTCCCGTCCGCTTGAGTCGGGCTTCCAGCCCGCCTCCTCCCGTCCGCGTAGGTCGGGCTTCCAGCCCGACTCCCGGAGGTAGCGCAGCACGCGCCGCACGTAGCCCTGGGTCTCACGATACGGGGGTATGCCCCCATGCCGCTGGACCGCGCCGGGCCCCGCGTTGTAGGCCGCCAGCGCCAGTGACAGGTCACCGAATCGGTCGAGCTGCTCGCGAAGGTATCGGGCCCCGCCGAGCACGTTCTGAACCGGATCGTAGGCGTCGCTGACGCCAAGGGCCCGGGCGGTGCCAGGCATGAGCTGCATCAGCCCCACCGCGCCGGCAGACGACGTGCAGCGGGGGTTGTAGCCGGACTCGGCCTGGATGACGGCGTGGAGCAGGTCCTCGCCCAGGCCGTAGCTCTCCGCGGCGTGGCGGATAATGTCATCGAAGGGCCCGTGCCCGGCGGCAACCGCAGCGTCTGAGCGGCGCGCCGCCGCCAGGGCCTGCGCAAAGCCGCTCTCCTGCGCCGGCCGGGGCGTGTTGTGCACGCCCGCCACCCGCTGGAGGCGGGAGCGTATCGTCGCCACGCGTTGGATGATCTGCGGCAGTCTGCTGAGCACGGCTGCCCCCTGTCTGCTGAGGCTGGGACGCGTTCGCGTCGTGCGGGATGTCAGGCCGCCGCGACGCCCGGATCGGCCACGCCCGGCGTGGCCTGCTGTCGGTGGTGGCGAGCGATGGCGGCCTCGTCGAGCTCGCGCTGCTCGCGGCGGGCCAGCTCGCGGCGATGGTCGGCCTCCTGCCGCTCGGCGAGCCGCTCCAGGGCCTCGCGCGCCTGGGAGGCGGCCAGGAGCTCGGCGCGTCGCCCGCGGCAGAGCCGCTGGGCCTGCTCCAGCCGCTCGCGCAGCCTGCTGATGGCATGCCGGAAGCTCGCAAGGCACCGGTGGGCGTGCTGCAGTCGGCCGACGATCGGCCCGCTGCCATCTATCCCGCTGTCGCTGAGGGCCGCCACGATGTCATCATGGCGGCCCTGCGTCTCCCGGAGCTGGGCCCGAATGCCGTCTGCGATGCGCTGCGCCTGTGCCAGCCGGCGCTGGGCGACGTCCTCCTCGTGGCGTCGGAGGTCGAGGGCGCTCTGCAGTGAGAACTCGAAGTCAGGCACTCTTGGCCACCAGTGGGTCGGTCAGTCGCGATGCGCGTTCCGCGGGTCGGTGTATTATCGTCATCCAGCGCGCGAACTTTAGCGCTCCGGTCGATTCTCGGCAGGGGCCTGGCTCTCGTCGGCGGCCTGCGCGCCGGCCGCGGCCCGGAAGCTGGCCAGCGCCTGGGAGGGGTGGGGTCGGCGGGGGTGCTGTGGCTCGCCGCCCAGGTCCGGACCGGCCGGCGCGGGCTCGGGTGGAGGCTGGATCGCTTCGGCGAGCGCCCTGCGGGTGTCCGCGAAGGATGGGCACTCGCGGACGTCCTGGCGGAGGAAGCGCAGGATCTGCGGGCGCAGTGCGATGGCGCGGTCCACGGCGGGATCGCTGCCGGCCTCGTAGGCCCCGAGGGTGATCAGGTCCTCGTGCTCGGCGTAGACGGCCATATTCTCGCACAGCGTGCGGGCGTGGCGCTGGTGCTCCTCGTCCACCACTGCGTCCATCAGGCGGCTGACGCTCTGCAGAACGTCAACCGCTGGATAGTGCCCCTGATTGGCCAGCTCGCGCGAGAGGACGATGTGCCCATCGAGGATGCCGCGCGCGGCGTCGGCCACCGGCTCGGTCATGTCGTCGCCCTCCACCAGGATGGCGTAGAGGGCGGTGATGCTGCCCCGCTCGGACATGCCGCTGCGCTCGAGAAGCCGGGGTAGCTCCGCGAAGACCGACGGGGTGTATCCGTTGCGTGTGGGCGGCTCGCCTGCGGCGAGGCCCACCTCGCGCTGGGCCCACGCCACGCGCGTGATGGAGTCCATCATCAGGAGCACGTCGAGGCCCCTGTCGCGGAAGAACTCTGCGATGGTCGTGGCGACCTGGGCGCCGCGCAGGCGCACCAGTGGCGGCTGATCGCTGGTGGCGGCCACGACCACCGACCTGGCGAGGCCCCCCTCGCCGAGGATCTCCTCCACGAACTCCCGCACCTCCCGGCCGCGCTCGCCGATGAGGCCGATGACGTTGACATCCGCGGCGGTGTTGCGGGCGATGGTGCCCAGCAGCGTGCTCTTGCCCACGCCGGAGCCGGAGAAGATGCCGACGCGCTGGCCACGGCCGCAGGTGAGCGGCCCGTCAATGGCGCGCACGCCCAGGGGGAGGGGCTCGGTGATGCGGCGGCGGTGCATGGCCTTGGGCGGGGCTGCCTCTGCAGGCAGGAACTTTTCGGCGGCGGAAGCCGGTCGGTCATCCAGCGGCCTGCAGAGGCCGTCGAAGACGCGGCCGAGCATGGCCTTGCTCACCGGGATCATCATGGGCCGGCCGCTGGCGATCACCGTGCTGCCGGCGGCGATCCGCCGCGTGTGCCCCAGGGGCATCATCAACAGGCGCTCGTCGCGGAAGCCCACGACCTCGGCGCGTATGCTGCCCGCCGAGGTGGCGATCTCGCACATCTCCCCGACCTGGGCGGGAGGGCCGTCGGACTCGATGATGATCCCCACGGACTTGGTGACGCGCCCGGTGCGCCGCACCGTGGAGGCGCTCGAGAGCCGCTCGCCGACGGTGCGCAGGACCCCGCCGCCATCTCGGCCGCTCACGAGGTCTCTGAGACTGCATCGCAGTCTCCTGCGGCCTCGCCGCCCAGTACCCGGCCGAGCTCGTCCTCGAGCATCTCAAGCTGAGTCTCGACGCGCGCGTCAAAGCGCCCCCGGCCGGTCTCCACGATGCAGCCGCCAGCGCCGACGGCGTCGTCGGCCACGATGTGCAGCTCCTGGGCGCCCTCCGCCGCCGAGAGCAGCTCCGCCTGCGCCTCTCGCACCAGCGGCTCCTGCGCCGGCGTAACGTGGATGGTGAGGCGAGCGGCGCCCGCGGCCTCGGCGATGGTGTCACGGACCACGTCCAGGACGACGGTCTCGTCCTCCTCGACGGTGCGGCGGACGATCTTCGCAGCCATCTGCGCCACGAGGCCGGCCACCTCTCGCTCCAGGTCATCGGCCTGCGTGGCCGCGGCGGCGCGCATCTGCGCCAGCAGCGCCTCCCGGGCCTCCTCGAAGGCCTTCACCTGCTCACCGACCGTCGCTCGCAGCGCCTCCGCCAGGCGCCCGCGGGCCTCACGAATGGCCTCCTCGCGGGCCTGCCGTCGGATGTCGGCCGCCTCCCGTTGAGCCTGCTCGACGAGCCGCTCGGCCTCCTGGCGGCCATCGCCCGGGGGCTGCTGCGCCCCGTCCAGCGGCGAATCATCTCGCGCAGGAGCGCCTGACGCGTCGCCCTGCAGCGAGTCGTCCGGCGCCACCGGCGTGAACTGCCGGTCGAGGGCCGGTGCGTCGTCGAGCTGCGGCCACCGCCAGCGAGGTGCATCGGGCTCGCGCGCCGCCGTCACTTTTCATCACGCTCCACGTCAGCGGAGCCGCTCTCGGGGCTCATCCAGCCGCGCAACAGCTCCGCGAAGCTCTCCGGGGATTCCGAGCCGAGAGCAGAGAGCGTGTCCGACAGGCCGCGATCGTCCGGCTGCACGCCCTCGGTGGCGGCCTGCAGCTCATCGACCGTCATGGGCGCGAACGCCAGCTCCTCCTGGCCGGCGCCCTCACCAGCCTCGGCGGGAACCGCCTCGGGCTGCGACGGAGTGTCCTCAGGCTCCTGAGAATCCTCCGGCTCCTCGGCCGGGCCGAGTCGTCTCGAGAACATCACTATCGCCCCTGCCAGCATCGCGAGCATCAGGATAATCGTGCCGTAGCGGGTGGCGCGCTCGATGGCTCTGCTGCGTTGCCGCTGGGCCTCCGCGGCCTCGGCGGCCTTCTGCTGCTCCTGGGCCACCTTCACGGCGTCGATGGCCATCGTCTCCACAGTGACGACGTCGCCGCGATCCGTGTCCACGCCCGCTGCGGCCTCTACGAGCTGCTGCACCTGAGCTGAGGCCGCGGAGTCCAAGCTCTCGTCGATGACCACCGCCACCGTGAGACGCCGCACCCTCCCCGGCGGCCGCGTGAGTTGCTCCTGGGTTCGCGAGTAGTCGTACTCCCGGCTCTCGTGCGTATGCTCGTAGCTGCCGCCCTCCCCGGAGGCGGTGCGCGAGCCCCGCGCGGTCAGCCCCGCGGGCCCGCCGACCTCCGCCCCCGCCTCGCCCTCGTACTGCTCGCGGGTGAGCTCCTCGGTGGTGACCATGCCCTCGCCCGCGGGCGGCTCGAGGGTCTCGCGGGTGAGCTGCTGAGTCTCGAAGTCCAGCTCGGCCTGCACGCGGACCACCGAGTGGTTGGCGCCCAGCACCGAGTCCAGCATGGTCTGCAGGTGCTGGCGCATCCGCTCCTCGTATGCCCGGGTGGCCTCGAGCTGGGCCATGGTCAGAAGCCCGCCGCCCGAGTCCCAGCCGCCCGACAGCACCGCCCCACCGGTGTCTACCAGCGTGACCGCCCGCGGCTCCAGGGACGGTACCGCGCTGGCGACGAGCTGCGTGATGGCCGCCACCTGCTCGGTGCTGAGGCGATGGCCCCCCAGGCCCACCACCACGGAGGCGCTGGGCGGCTCCTGCCGCTCAGTGAACAGCCGCTCCTTTGGGAGAGCCAGGTGCACGCGCGCGGTGGAGATCTCGTCGAGCGTGGAGATGCTTCGCTCAAGCTCCCCCTGCAGGGCGCGTTGGAGGTTGACGTTGTTCTGCAGATCGCTGGTGGAGAAGCTGGTGCGGTCGAACAGCTCGAAGCCGACGGTGGAGCTGTCCGGGAGGCCCTCGCCCGCGAGCTGCAGGCGCAGCTCGTAGAGGCGCTGCTGGGGCACCTGCACCGCGCCGCCCCCGCTCACCAGGCGATGGGGAACGCCCTGCTCCTTGAGCTGCTCCACCACCGCCTGCGCGTCCCGTGGCGAGAGGTCGCTGTAGAGCACCGCCCAGGTCGGGCGCGTGGCCCACACGCCGACGGCCACCAGTGCCCCCACCACCACCGTCGCCATGGCCGCCAGCGCGATCTGCTGGCGGCGGTTGAGGGACTCCCAGGTTTCTCGTAGCTGCTGAAGCATCCGTCTCAGTTCCCGATCCCAGCGCAGGCTTTGAGCCTGTGACCTGGTGCTAAGTCGCAGAAGCTCGCGTACCTTCCCGCGTCCCGATAAGACGCCCGCGCTCCATGGAGGGGCCGCCGCGAGCGGAGCGAGCGGTGAGCGGTGCGTTCCCGAACGCACCGCTCAGGTTCCACCCCGGCCCACCCGTGTAGGTCGGGCTTCCAGCCCGACCATCAGCGCAGGCGCCCCCGCCTGCGCGCCGTTTGGCCCCTGGGTAGAGCTATCTAC
>JAYENL010000214.1:0-6877 GCA_034722055.1 Armatimonadota bacterium | reverse complement strand
GCCTGGGAGCTGGAGCATAGCTCCGCCCCGCACGTCCGCGAGGACGCCGAGACGCTGGCCTTTGAGATCACCCTCCAGCCCGGGGAGACTCAGGAGCTGAGCTTCCGCATCCGCCACCGCAACCGCCAGCCGTGACCCGGCGCAGGCTCATTTCGCCAGGCCGCGTGGGTGCGAACTCCAAGTATCGGTGGAACGCGGCCGAGGGCGCCCGCAGGCGCCTGCGCGGCTCTACCCATTGCCACAGCCCCACCCCGCCCCCAGCACTTACCTGGGTTGCGGGCGCCCTCGCCCGCAACCGACAATCTGAGGCTGCACCCGGCTGCGCCGGCGGTCGATCGTGATGCAAAGGGTGCGCCGATGAGGGCATCGGCGCCCCAATAGCCGGGGCTACTCCGGCGCGTCGCCCCAGTCCGGGATCTCCAGCAGCTCGCCATCGCGCAGCGCGGACTTGTGCGCGATGACTCCCGGCGCCATAAAGCGCACCGCCTGCCAGGCGTTCACGCGCGGCTGCCGCTGCTGCACACACGCGGTGATGAACTCGTGCACCAGGTAGGCGTGTGAGCCGCCGTGCCCGCCCTTGTCGGCTGCCAGCGCCTCAGGGAGCGGCTCCTCGACGCTGGAGAGGTCCACGGACTCCTGCCCCTGCAGCGTCAGCCACGTGGCGCCGTTGAAGTTGCGCTCGAAGGCCCCCTCGGTGCCGTAAAGGCGGAAGGTGTCGATGCCCGGCGTGCCCATGCGGCGCATCTCGGCGATGCGCGCCATGGATCCATTGCTGAGGCGAAAGAGCCCGACCTGGTCGGCCTGAGTGTTGTCCCAGAAGGTTCCGGGCAGGAACCAGTCCTCACCGGGCATCTGGTAGCCGATGGCCGAGACGTGGGTCATGTGGGCGCCGGTGATGTCGATGATCCCACCGGTGGAGTGCGTGGGGTAGTGCATGGGGATGCCGCCGCGCCTGCTGTCGTCGAAGCGATCTCCCCACCGCCACCTGGCCACCTCGTACAGCCCGTGCGACATGTCGTGGAAGTAGTGCCCCTCGGCGTAGACGAAGTGGCCGAACTCGCCGGTGGCGGCCTTGCGGCGGCAGAAGATCGCCTCCGGCCGGTAGCACGTGGTCTCGCCCATCATGTAGTACTGCCCCGTGCGCTCCGCGGTCTCCACCAGGCGGTCGCACCACTGAAGGATCTCGTCGCCGTCGGGGAGCATGATGACGGGGACGGCGGTGTAGGCGTGCTTGCCGGCCTCCATGGCCTCAATGGCCTGGGGGGCGTGCAGCCACGGCTGAGTGAAGATCATCACCGCGTCCAGGTCGGTGTGCAGAATCTCCTTGAGGCTCCCGTAGCACTCCTCAATGCCGTAGTGGCGGGAGCACTCGGCGAGCTTTCCCGCGTCCAGGTCAGCCAGCGCCAGGCGACTGACCTCCGGATGGTCCCGGACCGGCGGGATGAAGTGCCGGCCGAAGGCCCCGCAGCCCACGATTCCCACGCTCAACGCCATGCACATTCCTCCGTTCGTCGCGACGGCCCTGTAGCGCGGAGGCTGGCGGTCAGAGTGCCTCCCGGATGCGCCTCAGCGCCTCCAGCCCGCGCTCCTCCGCGGCCCCGACCTCTCGCAGAAGCGCGGCGGCCTCGGGGTCCTGCACCCTCTCGCCCTCGACCTCATCAGAGGGGCTCTGGAAGGGCACCCGCTCCACGGCGGCCTTGAGGCGGTCGTGTACCGTCGTGTAGTGCTCGATGGCCTCGGCAAAGGCCGCGTGGGCACGGCCGGCCAGCCGCCCCTTGGCCTCCTGCAGGAAGCGCACGGCCATCTCGCGGCACTCCAGCCAGCAGGCGCCGTTGTAGCCCGCCCCGAAGCGGTCGGCCCTGCCGGTCTCCAGGGCCTCCGCCCACAGCTCGAAGGCCGCCGGCCCGGCGGCGTAGCCCTCGTGAGCGTACTCGCCCTGAGCGTGGTCGAGCGCGAAGGTAAGAGCCTCCCTGACGGCCTCGGCATCCTCCACGGGCTCGCAGGGGAGCACGCAGTGCATCGACAGCCAGCCGATCCCGGTGTCGGCCAGCTTCTCCCAGGGCAACGGCATGCGGCACTCATCCGCGCCGGGGCCGGAGTAGTAGTAGCCCACATCATCGTACCCGGTGATCACGTACCACTCCGGGATGTGCAGCTCCCAGCCGTAGCAGGGCACTCCGGTGTCGATGCAGCCGGTTGCCAGCGCCCAGGCGATCTTCTGCTTGGCCTCGAACTCCCGTTGAGACTTATGGCCGGTAACGCCATCCACCATGTAGCCGAGATTGCCGGCGAGGTGATCCACCGCGTCCGTCCTCCACGCCGTCGGCCCGCTGTGGCAGAGCACCTCGTGGACGTTGATGACGAAGGCGTGGCCCGTCCCTCCGTAGACCCAGGCGGGCGAGATGTCCAGCCCCAGGTAGTCGATGCACCCGAGGTGACAGCCCAGATGCGTGATCCACGCCGGCTTCTCCTGCAGCCCCTTTAGGCGAACCATGTCCCATCCTCCCCGCCGACCATGTGAATGCGGTGCGTCCCCCGAATGCTTCGCCCAACGGCGGCGCAGACCTGCCGCCGATTACTGCGCTGCGTGGGCGGGAGTGGGGGCCGCACTACCGTCCGGCCGGTCATTGCATGCGGTGCGCAGGGGCGGGTTCGAGGACGGGGCCGCTCCCGGCATGGGCCGGCTTCGTCGGGCTTGACAGCCCTCCTCAGGACGGCCCCTCCGACGACGTTTGCCGTGCCGTCAGGAGGGGCGGGCTTCCTTGCCCGCCCGGCGGTTGCCGTTTGGTGTTCGCAGACGCATCTGGCAAACGGGGAACGGACCGAAACGTGCGTGCCACGGAACGGAGGCGCTTGCCGTGCCGTTGAGACCGCAGGTCTCCGAGGGGCGCGACTGGGCGTGCGCCCGGTCGCTGTCCAATCGGGAGCCGCTGCGGCTCGGTCCTGGGAGCCGCGGGGATCTGCCCGTCACGCCGGCTCCTCGTAGGGGTAGAAGCCCTCGCCGGTCTTGCGGCCGAGCCTCCCCTGCTCCACCAGCTCCACCAGCGCCTCCGGGGGCTCGTAGCAGGCGCGGCCGGTCTCCTCGTGGAGGGAGCTGAGCATCGCCAGGACCACGTCCAGGCCCATCATGTCGGCGGTGCGCAGCGGGCCCATGGAGTGGCCCATGCCCAGCTCGATGGCGCTGTCGATGGCCTCCGCGTCGGCGCCCTGTGTCCACATGTCGATGGCCGCGGCGACCAGCGAGCCGAAGGCGCGATTGACCACGAAGCGAGGGACGTCCTCAGAGGTGCGGGGCTCCTTGCCCATGCGCCGACACAGCTCCAGGGCGGCCTCGACCACCTCGGAAGCGGTCTTCGAGCAGGGGTTGATCACCACCAGCTTCATGGCCGGGGCGGGGTTGAAGAAGTGCATGCCCAGGAACCGCTCCGGCCGGCCGAAGACCTCCCCGAGCTCATCCACGGGCAGCACCAGCGTGTTGGTGGCCACAGGTACATGCTCGGCCACCTCACCGGCCACGCGCCGCAGCACCTCCCGCTTGACCTCCATGATATCGGGGACGGCCTCGATGACCCACTCGGCGTCGCACAGCACCTGCCAGGTGGGCTCCCAGCTCACCAGACTGCGCACCTTGGAGGCATCCTGCGGCGTGATCTTGCCGCTCTCCACGCCACGCTGCAGCGACCTCGACAGCAGGCGCTGACTGCGATGCATGGCCTCCTGAGCGGTGTCCAGCAGGTGCACACGGATGCCCGCCTGCGCCGCAGCCTGAGCGATCCCCGTGCCCATGGTGCCCGCGCCGACCACGCAGATTCGTGCGATCCCCATCGCGCTCACTCCCCGATCGTGGCAGTGCCGACCTGAAGCCCCATCGTGCAGGGCGATCCGACGGACATTCACCCGCCTATGTGTAGGGTGATTCGACGTGACGGGCTCCACGGCCTGCCTCCGCCGACGCAGAGGAATCCCGCCCCGGTCGCCGAAGGTGTCGTCACTGTACGGTCGGAGGAGGCGGCGGCATGCTCATCGACTTCCACGTGCATCTGGGCAACTGCTTCCGCAACGAGTATCCGCGCGGGCGGCGGTCCCCGACGGTGCATCAGCTCATCGACTGGATGGACCGCAACGGCATCGACATGGCGGTGCTGCAGCCGCTGGAGAGCCCGGAGGTAACGCAGGGCTACTACCTCTCCGAGCAGGCGGTCGCCGACCGCGACACCTACCCCGAGCGCCTTATCGCCTTCTGCTGCTTCGACCCGCGCATGCGGGAGGTCCCGGCGCTGATCGACACCTTCGTGCAGCGCTACGGCATCCTGGGCTTCGGCGAGGCGCTCAACGGCCTGGCCTTCGACGATGAGCGGAACTGGCCGATCTACGAGAGGTGCGCCGAGCACGGCATCCCGTACCTGTTCGACATGGGGCCGACCTGCTGCTGGGACGAGGTGGGCCTGCCGCGCCTGGAGAGCATGCTGGAGCAGTTCCCCGAGACTCAGTTCGTCGGCCACGGGCCGGGCTTCTGGACGGCCATCTCCGCCCACGATCCCCGGCAGGGCTACCCGGAGGGCCGCATCCAGCCCGGCGGCGCCATCGACCGCCTCATGGAGGGCCACGAGAACCTGTGGCTGGACCTGTCGGCCGGCTCGGGCTACAACGCCATGACCCGCGACCGGGAGTTCGCCCGCGGGTTCATCGACAGGCGCTGGCGGAAGATGCTCTTCGCCACCGACTACTTCATCGTGGATCAGGAGATCCCGAACATCGCGTGGTTCCGATCGCTGGACATCTCCGAGGAGATGCGGGAGGCCATCGGCTCGGGCAACGCGCTGCGGCTGCTGGGCCTGGCGCAGTAGCAGAGAGCGCCGAGGGACGACGGGACGGCGCGCTACGTTGCTGCCATCCAGGGTTCGTAGGGCACGCGCCCGTGCGGCGCTGGCCGTTGTCGTCCTTCGTTGCCGTCATGTCGTACGGAGTGGCGGGCTGCCCAGCCCGCCTGTCGTTGACGTTTGCGGTGCGTCGTTCCGTGGCATGCACACTCCTGTGCGTGCGTCGTTCTCCAGCGTCGGGCTGGAAGCCCGACCTACGCGAAGCAGGGCGGAAAGGCGACCTGCGCGGATTCCCACGTTACGCGGCGTATTGGCCCGACCTTCTCCGGCCGCTTCGCGGGCGCCCTCGTGGGGCCTCTGCGTGCGATCGCTGGAACCTCGGCGTCCCTGCCGAGCGTCTGAATACGCACCATGAACACGAGGCGCGGCATGCGGCTGGCGCTGGCGGGCGCCGGCGTGGGAATCCTGGTGGTGGTGCTGATCGGCGCCATCGGGTGGGAGCGGGTGGGCGCGGTGCTGGGCCGCGTCGGCGGCGTGCGGCGACTGTCCGCGGAGGAATACGAGCGCTGGGCGCGGCAGCGCTTCGAGCGCCGCTACCCCGGCGAGAAGCCCCTCAACTGGCGCATCGCCGAGGTCGCGCTGGAGATGTACGAGAGCGAGCCCATGGGTCGCTTCGTGCTCCAAGAGAACGACTGCTCGGACTTCGTGGGCTGTGTGATTGACGAGGCGCTGGGCGCCGGCGCGCGCTTCCGGCGCGAGGGCGACGAGCACCTGCTCTGCGGAGAGGGCGGGGCGCTGCGCAGGTGGCTCTTCGAGGTGCGTCGGCTCCCGGACGTCGGCCCCGTGCAGCCCGGCGACGTGGTCAGCGTCCGGCACTCCCCGCACTATCCCCCGCACGATGAGTCCATCGGCCACGTGGGCGTGGTGGGGCCGGAGGGGTCGGTCATGGACTTCTGCAAGCTCAAGAGCTGGTCTGCGGCGCGTTACGGGCGCCACGACTTCGAGTGGTTCATCCGCAACTGTAAGGCCGACGAGGTCCGTATCGGCCGCCTGCGCCCGCAGTACCGCTACCGGGTGCTGGAGATCGAGCGCCCCTGAGGGCCTCAGCCACCGAACTCGTGGCGCATGCGCTCGGCCGAGGTGGGGGTGAGCAGGAAGCCGATGTCGCGGCGCATGTGCTCCATGGTGACGTCCATGATGTCGCGGATGCGCACGTTGATGACCTCGGCCTCGCCGATGGTGGTGACGCGCAGCACGCCCGCCTCCCCCAGCACCTGGCGCATCTTCCCGAAGTCGTTGCGGTACCCGCCGTAGCGCAGCAGCTCGATGGAGTTGGAGGCCAGCTCCGTGCCGTCAGGCATGACGACTGTGGAGCCGTAGAAGGTGCGGTGGTAGCGGTAGGGCACCTCCGCGCGCTCCTCCACCGCGTGCAGGGCGGTGCATGACGTGAAGCCCACGCCCAGCAGCAGGTTCCAGGAGTCAAGCTGGTAGAGGCGGTCGAAGCTGCTGCCCTCGCCGAAGCTGCTGACGCCCTCGCCCATGACCTCGTCGGTGTGCGGGCCGATGGCGGCCACGGAGTGGCACATGTGGGTGCTGCGGCGGGCGTCCGGGCGCCGGCGGAAGGTCTCCGGGATGATCCCCACCTCGTCCTTGACCGGAGTGCGCTCCAGGTCCAGCACTGCGGTCTCGGCGTCGTGGAAGGGCCCCCAGGTGAAGGTGGGGACGACGATGGTCCCGGCCTCGCCGACGGCCTCCAGCACGGCGTCAATGACCGCGTCCGCGCCGCCCTCCACCCAGCCGAAGGCGCTCAGCGACGAGTGCATCAGCACCACGTCGCCCGCCTGGATGCCCACGTCGCGGAGGCCGGTCAGGATGTCGCTTCGGGTGACGTGCGCCCTGCGTGTCATGATGCCTCGCCGCCCTCCCGTTCACGTGTTGCGTGTTGCGGCCCTTCGCCGTACGCGCGTTGCGGGCCTGCCGGTGCGGCAACGACTGCGGGCCTGGCGGCCCGCTCCCTGGCGGGGGCGCCGGGGCCACAACGGGAACGGCTCGCGACA
>JAYENL010000213.1:5317-6905 GCA_034722055.1 Armatimonadota bacterium | reverse complement strand
GCTCGTAGTGCCCGGTTTGCGGGTCCAGCACTCGGCCCACTGAAACGCCGGCGACCGAGCGCACCGTGGGCGTGGCCTGCGGCGGGTTAGGGCGCTCAGAGCCGTCGATCAGCTCCTCGACCACCTGGGGCGGAAACCGAACCGTCTCGCCCTCCACCTCGGCGCCCAGTTCGGCCAGGCCGCCGCGCACCTGTTGATTCTCCACCAGTAGTCCGACTTCATGCATGATGCGCAACGCCGCGTGGTGGATGCGCCGCACCTCGCGCTCGGTCATCAGCGGCACGCCCGCCGCCACGTTCACGCGTCCTCGCTCCTCGCCGGGCTCAGGGCCTGCGAACCCGCTCCGGCTCGTGGATGGCCTCCCGCAGCCGGCGGTAGACGTTCCCATCGTAGAAGTTGCTGACGAACTGCCCCGGCGGCACCAGCTCATCCACCGCCTGCAGGTCCTCCTCGGTCAGCTCGACATCATAGGAGCTGAGGGTGGAGCGCAGGTGCTCAATGGTGCGCGGGCCGATGAGGATAGAGGTGATGCCCGGCCGGGTCAGCAGCCACGCGTGGGCGAACTCCGCCAGCGTGATGCCATGTGCCTCCGCGCGCGGGATCAGCGCCTCCACCACGTCCAGCGCCTCCTCCGTGAAGCGGTCGCTCTCACCCAGCTCCGTGCCCGTCCATCGGCCCACGTCCGGCATTGGCTGGTCCTTGCGGTACTTGCCCGAGAGCAGCCCGTAGGCGAGCGGCCCCCAGGTGCAGACCCCGATGCCCTGCCGCATGCACATCCACAGCAGCTCATTCTCGACGCCGCGGTCCAGGATGTGATAGGGCGGCTGCTCGGCCACGAGCCGCGGGAGTCCGCGGGCCTCGGCGCAGGCGATGCCCTCCATGATCAGCGTCGGCGGCCACTTGGAGGTGCCTGCGTAGAGGATCTTGCCCTGATCCATAAGGATCTGCAGCGTCTCCAGGATCTCGTCGATGGGCGTTGTCAGGTCCACGATGTGCAGGTAGAACAGATCGATGCGATCGGTCTGCAGGCGCTGGAGGCTGCCCTCCACAGCGCGGGTGAGGTGATAGCGGCTGGCGCCGCGGTCGTTGGGCCCCTCGCCCATCGGCGCCACGGCCTTGGTCGCCAGCACCACCTCGTCGCGACGGCCGTTGGCGGCGAGGACGTTGCCGACCACCGTCTCGGAGATGCCTCGCCCGTAGACGTCGGCGGTGTCGATGAAGTTGATGCCCGCGTCCAGCGCCTCCCCCACCATCTGCGACCAGGTCTCCTCGTCGTCGAGGCTCCGGATGTTCATCGTGCCCAGGCAGAAGCGCGATACGCGCGTGCCGGTCCGTCCGAGCTGCACGTAGTCCATGATGGTGCCTCCTTCCCCGTCATGTCGGCAGGGGGAGTCTTCCTGCCCCGGGCGCGGAACCCTTGTGGGGAGGCTGCCGGCCGCGCTCGATGGAGTGCTCGAGCGGTGCCAGCCATGGACGGTCCGGCGATGGCCGATGATTCGGAGGCGCACGAGGTGGCTACTGAGCACACTGCAGCGAAGGTGGCAAAAGGATCGGGCGGGATGTAGGGCTGATCTGCAGTCGTTATCCT
>JAYENL010000213.1:0-5217 GCA_034722055.1 Armatimonadota bacterium | reverse complement strand
TGCCAGCCATGGACGGTCCGGCGATGGCCGATGATTCGGAGGCGCACGAGGTGGCTACTGAGCACACTGCAGCGAAGGTGGCAAAAGGATCGGGCGGGATGTAGGGCTGATCTGCAGTCGTTATCCTGCCCGGCGCGCAGGGCCGGCATCCTGTGCATCCGGCTGAGCCCTGTCGTTCGTGTCGCGGCATTCACTCGTCATCGCCGCGCACGTGGACCTCCCCGATGACCGACGCCAGCTCCTGGCGAAGGGCGGGCCCTACCTCGGCGGGCAGCGCGATGGACTCCCGCAGCCAGCGCACCGGGCAGCCCTCCGGGCGGAAGAGCTGGATGACCCATCGCTCAACACCCATCTCGCTGAGGGTCCGCGCGATTTGTCGCAGATGATCGTGCGTGAGCAGCGCCGGGTGGTAGGTGGTGCGCAGCTCGTGCTCCAGACCGGACTCGAGCAGCAGGCCGACCGAGTCCCTGGCCCCGAGACCGCTGCGGGGCACCTGCGTGATCAGCTCGTACTCCTCGAAGGGCGCCTTCACGTCCATGGCCACGAAGTCCGCGGCGCCGGCCTGCAGCACCGCGGCGAGCGCCTGGGGGTCGAAGCCGTTGGTGTGCAGGGCCACCTCGAAGCCCAGCGCCGCCACCTCGCGCATCGCCTGAGGCAGCTCCGACTGCAGCGTGGGCTCGCCGCCGCTGAAGATCACGGCGTCGATGAATCCCTGGCGGGCCCGCAGCTCCTCGAAGATCTCGGCCCAGGGGCGCATGCCCGGCGCGGTGAGGGGGGCCAGCTCGGAGTTGTGGCAGTAGCGGCAGCGCCAGGGGCAGCCCTGGAGGAAGACGACGGCCGAGAGCCGCCCCTCCCACTCCACCGTGGTGAGCGGCTCGAACCCACCCACGCGGAGGCGAGCACGCTCCCGGGCGGGGGGATGCTCCCCCTCCATGCTCTCAGATCCCCAGCTTCTTCTGCCCGGCGGGGGTGTGATACGCCGACGGTGGCTCCAGGAAGGCGCGCCGGTCGGCGTACTCCGACTGCTTCCCGGCGTTCCACATCGAGACCGGGCGGTAGTAGCCCATGACCCGCGTCCAGATCTCGCAACGGGTCCGCTCGGATTCGTCGAGCTCGATGTCGGCTGCGGTGGTCTGCTGCTCTCGCTCGTCCATGTGGTCCCTCTCCCAGCAGATGAGTGTGATCGGGTCCGACGTCAGCCCGCTGCCTCGGAGGCGGCGCGCTTCTCCGCCAGCCGCTCGGCGTCGCACTTGGGGCAGAACTCGTGCTCGCCCGGCAGGTAGCCGTGCCGCGGGCAGATCGAGAAGGTCGGCGTGATGGTCAGATACGGAATCCTGAAGCGCTCCAGCGTGCGCCGGACCAGGTTCTTGCACGCCTCCGCACTGCTGATGCGCTCTGACATGAACATGTGGAAGACGGTGCCGCCGGTGTAGAGCCGCTGCAGAGGCTCCTGGTGCTTGAGGGCCTTGAAGGGATCCTCCGTGAAGCCCACCGGGAGCTGGCTGGAGTTGGTGTAGTAGGGGGCATCGGCGGGACCGGACTGGATGATGTCGGGGTAGCGCCTGCGGTCCTCCCGCGCGAAACGGTAGGTGGCGCTCTCCGCCGGCGTGGCCTCCAGGTTGTAGAGGTGTCCGCTCTCCTGCTGGAACTGCACCAGCCTCTCCCGGATGTGCTCCAGCAGATCGATGGCGAACTGCCGGCCCCAGTCGTCGGTGATGTCGTGCTCGCCGTCGGTGAAGTTCGCGATGCACTCATGGAGGCCGTTGACGCCGATGGTGCTGAAGTGGTTGCGGAGCGCGCCCAGATAGCGCTGGGTGTAGGGCAGCAGCCCGTTGTCGATGCACCGCTGCACGGTCTTGCGCTTGAGCTCCAGGCTGTCGCGGGCCATCTCCATGAGGGCGTCGATGCGCTGCATGAAGGCGCTGCGGTCGCCCCTCGCCAGGTAGCCCACGCGCGCGCAGTTGAGCGTCACCACGCCCACCGATCCGGTCTGCTCCGCGGAGCCGAAGAGGCCGTTGCCGCGCGCCAGCAGCTCGCCCAGGTCGAGCTGCAGCCGGCAGCACATCGACCGCACCATGTGCGGCTGCAGGTCGGAGTTGAGGAAGTTCTGGAAGTAGGGGATTCCGTACTTGGCGGTCATCTCGAACAACAGCCTGGTGTTGGAGTGGTCCCAGTCGAAGTCCCGGGTGATGTTATAGGTGGGGATGGGGAAGGTGAAGACCCGGCCGCGCCAGTCCCCGGCGGTCATCACCTCCAGGAAGGCGCGGTTGACCACCGCCATCTCCTCCTCCAGCTCCCCGTAGGTGAAGCCGGCCGGCTCCCCGCCGATGTGCGGCTTTTGGGTGCGGAGGTCCTCCGGGCAGGTCCAGTCCAGCGTGATGTTGGTGAATGGCGTCTGCGTCCCCCAGCGCGACGGCACGTTGAGGTTGTAGACGAACTCCTGGACGCACTGCTTGACCTCGCTGTAGCGCATGTGGTCGGCGCGCACGTAGGGGGCGAGGTAAGTGTCGAAGCTGCTGAAGGCCTGGGCGCCGGCCCACTCGTTCTGCAGCGTGCCCAGGAAGTTCACCATCTGGCCCACGGCCGAGGACAGGTGCCTCGACGGCGCCGCCTCCACCTTCCCGGGCACTCCGTTGAAGCCCTCGTAGAGGAGCTGGCGCAGCGACCAGCCGGCGCAGTAACCTGAGAGCATGTCGAGGTCGTGGATGTGCAGGTCCCCCCGGCGGTGCGCCTGGCCGATCTCGGCGGGGTAGACCTCGCTGAGCCAGTAGTTGGCGGTGACCTTCCCGGCCACGTTGAGGATCAGCCCGCCCAGCGAGTAGCCCTGGTTGGCGTTGGCGTGCACCCGCCAGTCGGCCTCCTGGAGATACTCGTTGACGGAGCCGATGGCGTCGATGAGGACCTTCTGGTCGTCGCGGACGCGCTTGCGCTGCTCGCGGTAGACGATGTAGGCCCGGGCGGTCTTGAGGTAGTTGGCCTCGATGAGCGTCTGCTCGACGATGTCCTGGATCTGCTCGACCGTGGGGCTGTCGGACCACTGCCGGTGCTGGATGACCTTGAGGACCAGCGCGGTGAGGTGGTCGGTCTCCTCCTCGTCGAACTCGCCGGTCGCGCGGCCGGCCTTCAGGATGGCGGCCTTGATCCGCTCCGGGTCAAAGGGCACCCGCTGGCCGTCTCGTTTGATGACCTCCTGCACCGCCAGCCTCGAGTCCAGGCTCATCGACGCGCTTCCCTCCCTCGGCCCCCGCCGGAGACGGGGCCGATCTGTTGGTGCGTTGCTAGGCTGTGAGCATGGCTGCGTGTATGCCGCAGTCCGTGTGCGATTGTGGAGCGGCGCCCCCGCACCCTCCAGTGTTCTGCTCGTCCGCCATCCTCACCTTCGCGGCCAGTTCGCACTGGCCTCCTCGAGGCGCAAGAATTCCTTCTGAGGACTCCTCCGGGCAGGGCGGAACCCGACTGCGTCCGCCAATGCGGACCAGGCCCAGCTTGCTCCCACACTTCGGCGGTGATTGTTGAGGTTTATGGGCCAGAAGGCGCACTCACTTATACATCCTGCCCGGAGCCGAGTCAAGGTCGCCGCCGACGTGGGTCTGATTCCAGATTGTCGGTGTATAAGTTTCAGGACGCTGCCTTCAGCGGCTTCCAGTACTGATCCCAGCGGCCGTTGAGGCGGTGGCATCTCAAAGCCAGCACCGACTGAGCACCCGACTTCGACCACCGCATCCCGCTGCGTTTGCACCGCGCCGCCGCCACCGTCTTGCACGCCGCCTCCACCACCCCCGAACCCACGTGATAGCCCTGAGCTCGATACGCCGGGTAATCCATTCGTCGCCGATTGTGCTGGTAATACCCTATCGCCAGCCGCACCGCCTCCCGGCCCTCGTCACTGTCCGGGCGCAGGCCCCGCAGTGAGCGCAGCACATCCACCACCTGCCCCTCCCACAATCGCCCTTTGTTCGCCTCCGCCCACTCCCGCGCTCTGTCCGTCCCCTCCCCATACACCGCCCGACCCACCTCATGCAGCCGCTCCACCGCATGGTAAAAGTCCAGAATCTGCACCGCTCTGGGGAAGTGCTCCTCCACCAGATTCCAGGTCCACTCCGCCCCGTCGGCAATCGCCACCAGCTCCTCGGTCCCCTCCACACCCCGGTGCGCCGCCTCCTGATACAGCCGCTCCCCAAACGGCTCCGCCGCCTCCCACGCCCCGCACACATAGCTGGTGCGACGGGGCTGGTCGATGCCGTCCTCGCCCCCCTCCGCGTCATACACCGAGCCGATCTTCGTCTCGTGCCAGTTATCCATAAATGGCATCTTCAGCCCATCCAGCGTCACATACAGCCGATCTGGCTTCCCCTCCGCCACCACCTCAAGCTCCCCCGCAAACAGCGCCTCCCGCTCCACCTCCGCCCGCTGCTCCAGCTCCCAGCCGTGCCGCCCGGTGATCAACTGGGCGTGGCTGCTGGAGATGTCAACTGCGGTCAATCGACCCAGGATCTGCCGAGCAGCCTCGAAGGGCAGCTCACAGCACACCAGCGAGACCGCCTCCTGCGCCGGCAGGCTGTAGCTGCCCTGATCCAGCCCCACAGCCTCGTCGCCCTGATAGTGACTGTCGCCACAGTTCGGGCAGCGGTAGTAGGCCCGCCGATACTGCACCGGCCCCAGCAGCGTCACCAGCGTCTTCTCCCGATAGCCCTCGAAGCGCTGCATCTGACCACATCCAGGGCACCGACGCGGCCCCTGATGTCTCCCGTGCCGCTGTGAAAGCCCCTCACCCAACGCCTCCCGACCCATCCCACGCACCACCTCCAGCACCTGCTCCTCCGACTGTGCCGCCGAGATCTGCTCATCGCTCAGGACCTGCTGCATCTCCATGGCCGTGGCCACCGTCAGCTTCTGCAACCACTCCGGGAGGTCATCGAATGCTGTGTCGGGAACTTCCATTGTGCTACCCTCCTGTTTGGGCCCCTGCGCTTCGCGCAAGCCCGGGTTGTTTGCGTCAACAGGAGGGTAGCACTTTTCCCCCACTACCGACAATATGAAAACGCACCCGCCGACGTGGGCGCGTTTTCAGATTGTCGGTTGCGGCCGGGCGAGAGTCAGCAGCGAGCAGCTACCAGCTCTCAGCGAACGGAAACGGCTGACGGCCAGGCTGTGGGCGCACCGTCGGGTGGCCACGCCGGCGGGCCGTGTCGTGCGGAGGTCGGGCGTGCCTACGCC
>JAYENL010000212.1:0-6944 GCA_034722055.1 Armatimonadota bacterium | reverse complement strand
CCGGACGGCTGTGCGGCGGACGTGGCCGTCTTCGACCACGAACGCGAATGTCTCGTCGCCCTCTGTCACAAGTGCATCTCTGTCCAGCAGGATGGTGTCGGAGTGCCGCTCCACGACCACGGTCGCGCGGGCGAACATGCCGGTGCGGACCTGCCCGCCCGGCGCCGCAAACCGCACCCGGGCGGAGCCGGTCCTGCTCTCAGTCGCCACGGCGGGGTTCACGGCGGAGATCGTCCCCTCGAAGGTCACGCCGGGCAGGGCGTCCACGGTGATGGTGGCCGGCTGACCGACGTGAAGCTCCTTCAGGTCGGCCTCGCTGACGCCCACCTCCACATAGAGCAGCTCGTTGTTGACGATCGTCAGCAGCGGGACGCCGGGGGACGCCGCCTCGCCGGGATCCACCAGCCGCCGCGAGATGGTTCCCGACGCCGGCGCCGTCACAGTGTGCTTGCTGAGTTGCGTCGAGACCAGATCGTGAGCCGCCTGTGCCTGGCGCACTGAGGCGGCCGCGGCCTCAGCCTGGCTCCTTTGCAGGTCCACCTGCTGGCGGTCGGCTATGGCGGAGCGGAGCTGCTGCTCGGCCTGCTGGACCGCCTTCTCGGCCACCTCCACCTCCCGCTGGGCCATCTCCACCTGATCGCGTCCGGCCTCGGCCAGTCGCACCCGCTCCTGCGCCGTCTCAACGGCGATCTCGGCCAGCCGCACCTCCTCAGTGCGGGCGCCCTCCTCCACCAGACTGAGTGCCTCCAGCGCCTGGGTGTGCTGCTGCTGCGCCACCTCGTACTCGGTGCGCACCTGATCCATCTGCTGCTGTGAGATGACGCCCTCGTCGAGGAGGCGCTTGTGGCGCTGGAAGGTCTGCTCGGCCAGCTTGAGCCTGGATTCGGCCTGCTTGACCTGTGCCTGGGCCTGCCTCAGCTCCTGCCGCCGCGCTCCGGCCTTGATCTCCTCCAGCCTCGTCTCTGCGCTCTGGAGGCCCTGTCGGGCCTGCTCGATCTCGGAGTTGACGCGCTTCTCTGTCATCCGGGCGTTGACCGTTGCCGAGGCCAGCCGCTCGCGCGCTGACTCGACGGCGGCCTCGGCTCGCTTCACACCGATGGCGGTCTGCTCCTCAGTCAGTCGGACGCTCTTGCGAGTCTGGTCCAGACCCGCCTGGGCTGCGTCGATGCCCGCGGCGGCGCGCCTGCTCTCGGCTGTGACCAGCTCACGGTCCAGCGTCACCAGGGGCTCGCCCCTGCGCACGTGCTCCCCGACATCGACCTGAACCGCAGCCACCTTGCCGGCGACCTCGGCCACCACGTCCGCCTCGGTCTCAGTCTCAACCGTGCCGGACAGCTCAAGCTGCCGTTCGATGGTGCCCCGGACCGCGGTGGTGACCGCGACTGGGGTGGCCGCAACCTCGTCGGCCTCGGCGGAGGCGGCCGGCCCTGTGCCCTGCCTCCCGCAGCCGGATACAACCACCGCCAGGCATCCTATGGTTATCAGCGCGAGCGCCTGCCAGCGCCTCATTGCGTCTCACTCTCCTGCTCTGGAAGGCCCATCACGCCCATGGCCTTCCGCAGCCGTGTCACCGCAAGCTGCAGGTCGTACTCCGCGTTTACGAGGCTGGCCTCCGCGGCCGCCAGGGCGGTGTCAGCGTCGATGACCTCGATGCCGGCCGCGAGGCCCTCGCGGTAGCGAAGCTGTGCCATCCGCCGCCGCTCCCGGGCCTCCAGGACCCCCTGCTCGGCGGTGTCGATGCGCTCGGTCGCCTCCCGCATCGACAGAAGCTGCTGGACGACCTCGAGTGCGACCTGCTCCTTGGTGCGCTGCAGCTCCAGCTCAGACGAGCGCACGCCGGAGCGGGCGGACTGCACCTTGCCGTCGCGGGCGCCTCCGTCGAAGATCGGCTTCTCGGCGACCACTCCGATCTGCCAGCTCTCGTCGCTGCCGCCCAGCCCCCCGGTGGACTGCCGCGCATACTCACCGGTGAGCGCCACGGTGGGCCTCAGCTCCCGCTGAGCCAGGCGGAGGTTCATGCGGGAGATGCGCACCGCCGTCTGGGAGGCCTGCACCTCCGGCCGGTTGCGCCAGGCCGCATCGATGAGCGCCCGCATCTCGCCCTCCGGCGCCTCCGGCGGCGGAGCGTCCACCACGCTCAGCGGGGTCTCCTGGGGGAGGCTGAGCACGCGGCGGAGCTGCGCCCTGGCCTGCTCCACGCCGGTCTGGGAGGATATGAGGTTCTCCTGGGCCCGGGCCAGCTCCGTGCGAGCCTGCACCACGTCGAAGTGCGGGACCATGCCCGCCTCCTCCATGGCCTCGGCGTTGCGTACGTGCTCTGTCAGGGCGCCGACGCGAGCGGCGGCCACGCCCGCAAGCTGGGTCGTCCGCAGCACCGCGTAGGCGGCCTCCTGCGCCCCCAGAGCCACGCCCAGGCGGGTTGCGTCGGTCGCCGACCGAACCGCAGCAATGCCCTCCCGCGCCAGGCCTACGCCCAGCTCCGCGCGCCCCCCGGTGTACAGCGGCTTGGTCGCGGACACCGCCGCCCTGTACATGTGATCCTGGCCAACTTCGACCTCAACAGGCCCCTCGTCGTCGCCGTCACCTCCGTCGCCTCCGCCGCCGAAGGGAAGCTCAAAGGTGCTCACCGGGCCCATGCGCAAGGCGGTGCCCGAGAGCTTCACGGTCAAGGCGTCCGCCGCCCGCGCCTGCTCCAGCCGGCCCTCAGCCTCCGGGATGCCCTCGGCGCGGATGCGCACGTCGGTGCTCCGCTCCAGGGCCCAGCGCGCCGCCTCCACCGGGCTGAGAATCAGCTCGCCGTCATCGCTCACGCGCACATACTCCGGCGTCTCCACCGCCTCCTGCGCCACCGCCGTCGGCGCGAGCATGACCAGCAGGGCCACCGCCAGCGGCATCAGGCGCCCACTACCCGTCCGATTCCCGCGTGTCATCCTCATCTTTCGCCTCCGCGAGCGTCTGAAGCTCACTGAGCATTTGCGAGAGAACCTCCAGCATGTCCACCGGGACCAGGAAAATGCCCTGTTCCGCCGGATGGAGGAACGCCAGCAGCTTGTGGCCGGGCTCCAGGCCCATCCGCTTCCGGGCCTCGGCCGGGATCACCACCTGCCCGCGCTCTCCCACCGTCACGGCCCCCATGAAATCCTCCTGCAGTCGCTTTGGATCCATTTCCGCCCACTTCTCCCAAACGGCAGCATGTTATGATTTACATGATTTGCCTGATATAGTATACGAATCTGAGGCGGTTTCCGCAAGCTCGGAGAGCAGATGGACCTCTGGCCGGCGAGGATGCCACAGCTCCGGGCTCTCACCGGTGGCCTGGCGAATGTTTCACGTGAAACATTCGTTCGGCACCCTCTGGGCCCCTCACGTCAGTCCACCCTACTCGAAGATGCGGCCGGCGTCGCGGGTGATTGATGGCAGGGCGACCGTCTGCCACTTGGTCCCGCCCGTGATGGAGCGCTCCACCTCGGCGGGCTGGCTGACCACCGTGTTGGTCACCGGATCCCCCACGCGGAGGGTGTAGGCGCCCAGGGCGACCTGGCTGATGTGGAAGCGGCCAGCGTTGTTGCTGCGCGCCTCGTAGAGCACCGTATCCCCCCGTACCAGCACCACGGGCGCGTTGGCCACCGGGACGGTGTTCATCGCGGTCGTCATGCCGCCCGCCCGCTGGATGACCTCTCGCTGAACGACGCCGGATATGGCCCCCAGGTTCAGGAAGGCATAGATGAATGCGCCGATAGCGATGACGATGACCGCGCCCGCGGCCGTCCCCGCCCGCTCCCGCAGCAGTGGGGCGATCATCGCGCCCACCAGCGTGATGAGGGCCGCGGCCGGCAGCAGGTAGGCGATGATGTTCGTGGCGGGCGGCAGAAGCCCCTGCCTCCGCAGCATCAGCCAGCAGACGGCGCCCAGAAAGAGGCCGATGATCGGGGCCCGCAGCGGGCCGCGGCGCGGATCGCGGGCCCCGGCGAGAAGGCCGGCCATGATGTAGATGGGCGGCTGCGACCAGTAGACGTATTCGCCGATGCGCCTCATGACCTCCGCCTCAGTGGCCTGCTCGCCGACCAGCAGGCTGAAGCCCAGCAGAGAGGCCAGGACGGCCAACAGGCCGCCCAGCGTCGCCGCCAACAGGACCACTACGGCTCCGCCTTCGTGAGACGTGGCATCCCGTGCCATGATGTCGTGCTGCCTCCTGTCAACCGCTCCCCAGACCACCTCTCCCGCGGTTCACTCGACCTGGCGTATCGCGCGCGCCAAGGTCGGTCGAAAACGCTCGTAGGCCACCGATGCAGTGAGCGTCTGGTGCCCGGCGATGACAAGATGCTCCACGCCGGCACTCTCGGCTATGTGAAGGGCCTCCACGAGCCGGTCGCGCGGATGTGGCGAGCCCCCGATCCACAGGATGGACTGCTTCCGCTGCCGCCGGGTGGCGGCCTGCAGGTCCTGCCAGGTGTTGCGCAGCGCGGTCTCCATGTCGCGCCCCTCGCTCTGCCACGGCACGTACACCGAGAGCACGTCAACGGCGCTGCTCTCGGCCAGCGGTGAGAGCGAATCGGCCCCCAGCCCCGCCTCCCGAACGCTCGTCGAGGCGCTGGGCATCACTGCCGACGCCAGACGCCGATCCACGGCCTGAATGGCCGCCGCGGCCGCCAGCAGGAACATCAGGAGGCTGTCGCGGCGGAAGTCCGCCACCTCATTGGTCATCTCCGGCGGAAGCTGCTGCTGATGCTCAGCGAAGTAGAGCCGCTGGCACCACCCACAGCGGCAGGCCCACGCTCCCCGTGAGAAGTGAAAGGACGGCTCGTCCCACAGAAAGCCCCGGCACTCCAGCAGCCACGCCAGGGTGCGCATGTTGGACGAGAACCACTCCAGAAAGGCCGGGCTGTTGGGACAGGACTTCCGGGCCCGGCGGCCACGGCTGTCGATCTGGCAGTTGTGCGGATGCTCCCGGACGTAGAGGCTGTCGGTGGAGGGATCGGGCTCGCAGACATTCCCGTAGCCCAGCGGGACGGCGTAGACCTGCAGCCCCGCGGCCTGGCAGGCCCGCGAGAAGTCGGCGGCAGCCTGGGCGTGCCACCGCATCTCGTCCTCGTAACACGCGACGAACACCGACCCGAAGCCGTCAGCCGCCAGGTCGCGCGGATCGATATGCTCCATCGCCGACACGCCGCCACCGATGGAGAGCCCTACTCTCAACGCCACCAGGCTCCTTGTCCGTGGCCGAGCCCCACGCCGCCCTGCCCGGGCGGCCCCTATTGTGCGTCCTCCGGCTTCACTGCAGCGGCCACCAGGGATGTCCCCAGCGGCAGCGACAGGTACGGGATGACCGCGTTCTCGATGTCCAGCATCCACACCAGCACCCGGTTGAGGGGTCGGGGCAGGCGCACCAGCGAGGTCTTGGGTCGCCCCTCCCGCCCGCTCAGCCTCCGCCATGCTCGATACAGCAGCACCGCCGGCAGCGCCAGCGCCACCGCCTGGGTCATTTTCTGCACGCGCAGTCCGGCGCCCTCCACCAGCCCCCGGAAGGCCGCCGGCTCGTACCGGCGCAGGTGTGCCAGTGCCTCGTCATGCTCGCTCCACAGGAACATGTGGGCCGGCACGGTCACCACCAGCAGCCCCCCGGGCTTGAGCACCCGGGCCATCTCCCGCATGGCCAGGGCATCTTGCTCGACGTGCTCCAGGACGTCGCAACTGACGACCACGTCAAAGCTCTCGTCCTCGAATGTCAGCTTCACAACGTCGCACAGGCGCAGGTCACTGAGACCCCTGGTGCGGGCCAGCGTGACCGCCTGCTGGGAGATGTCGCAGCCCCAGGCCTCGCCCAGGTCCCGCAGCGCCACCAGCGTCCCGCCGGTGCCGCAGCCGGCGTCGAGGATGCGCAGGTCGTCGCGCTGCGGGCCGTAGAACTCGATGAGCCTGTGGACGATGCGCCTCCGCCCGATGAACCACCAGTACTGATCCTCGAGCTCGTACATCTGGTGAAGCTCTTCACGGCGCATGAGGCGATGCTCCTCGCTGCAGTCGGTGCGACAGTTCGAAGGACTCGAACGCGCGTTTGCACATAGTGGCCGTTTGTGGTATACTGTCAATGTCGCGGCTCATCGCCGCCCGCGCGACAGTCCTGATCCGCGGGCAAGCACCACGCAGGAGCAGGAGGCGTCGCAGTAATGAGCACCGGAGACGAGCTGACCCCGAGGCGCAGGCAGATACTGGACTTCGTCGCCCGCACCATCGAGGAGCGCGGCTATCCCCCCACGGTCCGTGAGATCGGGGCCGAGATCGGCCTCAAGTCCACGTCCAGCGTGCACTACCATCTGCGCGTGCTGGAGGAGAAGGGCTACATCACGCGCGACGGCTCACTCACACGGGCGCTGCGCGTCGCCCACGGCCAGAGCACCCACGAGCGGGCCACGCCCACCTACCTGCCGCTGGTGGGCCGGGTAGCCGCCGGCGAGCCTATTCTGGCCACCGAGAATATCGATCGGCTGGTGCCCACCTCCGCCGACCTGTTCGGGCCCGGCGATCTCTTCCTCCTGGAGGTCAAGGGCGACTCCATGGTGGAGGCCGGGATCCTCGACGGCGACCTGGTTGTGGTCAACCAGCAGCCCAGCGCCGAGGACGGTCAGATCGTGGTGGCCCTGCTGGAGGACGAGGCCACCGTGAAGTATCTGTATCGCCACCACGAGCAGCTCGAGCTGCGGCCGGCGAACTCGGCAATGGAGTCCATCTTCGTGGATGACGTGCAGATCATCGGCCGGGTTCGCGGAGTCATCCGCTCTCTGCGATAGTGCTCACTTGCGTAATTCCACGTACCTTGACGACGGGCACAGTCGGCGCTTGGTTGCCTCAAAGACCCACCGTGTCCGGTGGAGGGGCCGCCGGGCGCGCAGCGCCCGGTGAGGCCTGTGACTGAGACTTCGTAGAAGTCTCCCAGCGAATAGGCC
>JAYENL010000211.1:0-28759 GCA_034722055.1 Armatimonadota bacterium | reverse complement strand
CACCGCCATGGGGATGATCACGCCCAGGGCGATGAACAGACCCCCCAGGCTCAGCTCGCGCGCCCGGGCGAACTCCTCCGCGACGCTGGGGCCCTGCTCTGTCGCACTCGTGGTCAATTCACCTCATACTGCGTGTCCCAGTATGTGCGCCACACATCTTCCGGGACGGCCGTGGCGTCGGCGGGAATCACCGTGCCGTCCTCCTCCCGCTCGGTGGTGGAGTGATACTGCTCGGGCTTGAGCCACTTGACGTGCCCGTCCCCGAAGAGCAGGTTGGAGCCGTCGTTGTGAATCCGGCACACCGCCCAGGCGTGCAGCGACCCTCCCCGGTGGATGGCCTGGTCTCCGTTGGGCGGCCCGGAGACGCAGCGGTCCCACTCGACGCTCAGGATCTTGTGGCTGGGGCTGGCGATGGCGGCGCGAGGCATCGCCGAGAAGCCGGCGGCCGGCGCGCCATAGGCGACCTCGGACGGCATCAGCCCCCCGTTGTAGCCGTGGCCGTAGAACCAGGGAAGATGCCGCCGGCTGGGGCACTTGAACAGCTCCCGGTTGCGCATGTACGGGTCCAGCCGCGTCTTCCACTGGTAGGTGGGCGGATAGAGCTCATCGTAGTCGCTGACATACATCTCAAAGGCCAACCCCTGCTGCTTCATGTTGCTCAGGCAGGTGATGGCGCGGGCCTTCTCGCGCGCCCGCGAGAAGACCGGAAACAGGATCGCTGCCAGGATGGCGATGATCGCGATCACCACAAGTAGCTCAATGAGTGTGAACCCCCGGCCTGCCCGTCTACTGAGTGACATGTGAAGACCTCCCAGAGTGTCACGATTCTCAAGAACGTGCTACCAGCGCGCAAAAAGAAACGCCGCCCGGTGGCACGTCACGGCTGAGCGGCGGTGCAGGTCAGCTCCCCGTGCTTGACCCCGCGGATGCTGATCATGCGGTCGGCCAGCCGCCGGATGGCGTCCGCCCGGCCGCGCACCACAATGACCTCAACGCAGTTGTGGTGGTCGAGGTGCACGTGAGTGTTGCAGACGACCTGCGCCTCGGCGTCGTGCTGCATCGTCGTGAGGCTCTCCTCGACGCCATGTACATGGTGGTCGTAGACGAGTGTGATGCTGCCCACGACCTCGCCCTCGGGCGCCTTCCAGCGCCGGCGGACGAGGTAGTCCCGGGCCATGTCCCTGACGGCCTCGGACCGGTTGGCGTATCCGGCCTCCTCGATGGCGCGGTCGAACTGCTGCAGCAGCTCGTGCGGCATCGAGATGCCGAAGCGTTCGGTAGGCATTCCGACCTCCGTCACACGTTTCCGCGAATAGTAACACGCACCGGGCCCTGCGTCAAGCCGGGGCACCATCTGGGGTGCGGCCTCAGATTGTCGGCTGCGGGCGGGGCGCCCGCAGCCCAGGTCAGACTGGGGCGTGGGCGCCCCCGCCCGCGCGTATCACGGACAATTGGAATTCGCAACCCCGTCTGCGAAGGCGCTGGACAGAGCGGGCCAGGGCTGATACCATAGAGGGCGGGAAGGATTCCTGAGGCTGGCGGCGAAGCGTTATGACGCGCACAGAAGCTGGCACGAGGGGAGAGACGCCGTGAAGGCTATCTACCTGCTGCTCGCTCTCATGATGGTGACGGTCATCATCCTGTCCGCCTGTGCTGCCGGGGACGGCAACCCTCCGTACATCGGAGAGGGGGGAGATGGCGGTGTGCAACCGCCGCCCTCCAACGGTGGTGACGGTGGCGACGGCGGCACCACGCCTCCCACTCCGCCCCCGACGGACGGTGGGGCTGGGCTGCAGCCACCCGACCCGCCGGTCCTCGAGTAGCAGCGCGTCCCAAGGCACCGACAGGCACGCCCGGACCATGGGACGTGCCCTTTCACTTCTGGTGATTGCCGCCGCTACTGCGCGGCGGGCCCCTCCTCCGCCCCGAGCAGCTCCCCGCCGGTCGTGAGCGTCAGCTCCGGCGACACCCACAGGTAGTCCTCCGGCGGCTCGGTGGGAAGCGTTCGCGACACCAGCACATTCCGCGCCAGCTCCTCGCTCAGCCCCAGCGGCAGGGCCTCGTCCGTCAGCGCCATGGAGTGATGCAGCAGGTTCAGGAAGCGCATCTCCTGTAGCGTCTTCAGCTCGTGGCGGCCCGGGATCTCTCGCCTCTGCTCCCTATCCACGCGCACGCGCTGCTTCTGGATGTGCTGGGAGACCTTCCGCTGGCCCACGTGCTCCGCGAAGGCCTCCAGGGACTCGTGCTCGGAGACCGGCGCCACCTCCACCAGCAGCCCCACCCGGACATCATACAGCGGCTTGGGCGGAGGGTACTCGGCCTCCCGCCCGTACACCTGGAGCATCAGCGAGTCCATGTTCCCCTCGCGCAGCCACTCCAGGGCCCCGGGCTTGACCCCCGAGCGCATCTCCGCGCCGATGGCGACCTCCAGGATCTTCACTCCCACGTAGGAGCTGCCCCTCCGGACCGCCACCACCGCGTTCTGCCCCACCGCCTCCGGCTCGCCGATCCACTCGTGCCCGCCGACGATGACGCGCTGGATCTGATCCCGGCGGCCGAGGATGCCCCGCACGCCCACCTGCACCCGGCGCCCGGGGCCCACGGCGTCGAAGTTGAAGCTGCACAGCGCCAGCGGCCCCGCCTGCACGCTCTGGACGGTGGCTGGAGCCCCGAAGACGTAGAAGTAGCTCGTGGGCCGCAGCGGCAGGTCACAGGTGGCCAGGATGGGGATGCTCGAGGACTCAACCACCCCGCTCATGGTCCCCAGGCTCATGCCCGGCCCCACCCACGTGCAGGTGCCGGCATCCTCCAGGACGTCCTCCTCCCGCGGGGGCAGGCGGGTGCGCATCTGCACCACTGCATCGCTCTCCCCCAGGGCCACCAGGTCCTCGGGGAGCGCGTAGTCGCACAGCGCGAAGTACATCGCCAGCGGCCCGGCCCAGCCGGTCGCCGCCATCGCCGACGGCAGGTCGCAGGCCAGCAGGTAGCGGGCAACACCTGTGCTCCCGAGGTAGTCGGCGGCGTAGGATCGGCCGATGGCGCCGGTCACCATCGCCGACGTGGGCTCGTAGCGCTGCAGGATGTCCAGGTACCACAGCCGCAACGCCAGCTCGCACTCCCGCCGCGCCTCCTCATCGGCCGCGTACTGCCACGCCCACCGCAGGCCACCGATACGCAGGGCGTCGTAGGTGGGACTGTGGATCCCCCCGGGGCCACGCGAGCGCACCAGCGCCAGCCCCCGGCGGACAGCGTCGCCGGCGGCAGCCCGGGCCTCATCGTCATCGGCCGCCGCGCCCAGACTCGCCACCGCCCCCGCCCACATCGCCAGCCCGAAGCCCTCCTCGGGCCGCCCCTCAGCCGCCATCAGGCCTTGCAGGGCAAGCTCAGCGCGCTCGCCCAGCAGCCGCCGCAGCGCCGCGTCGCCCTCGTAGGTCATCGCCAGGTGCGCCAGCGTGGGCGCGATGTACATGGTGGCGTCCGGGTCGGCCTCGGCGCCCTCCTCGGCGTACCACGGGAAGAGCCCCAGGCTCGGCGAGGACTCGTCGGCGACCTGCTTCTCGAGGACGGCCTCGATCACGCTCTGAGCCCGCTCGGGGGCCTCCCCCACGGCCAGCAGCGCCGCAGCGTAGTTGAGGCTGGTCTCCACCAGATTCAGCCGCCCCGCACCATCCCGCATCAGGTGCGTGGCCTCGTCGTAATGAGTCTGCTGCTCCCGGCGGCCGTAGACCTCATCGCCGTAGCGGACAACGAGCGCGGCCAGGTGGCGGCCATGCGGCGCCGCCCACAGCGGCGCGCAGGCGACCAGCAGCATCAGCATCGCAACACACGCGGCGCGGCGGGTCATGGGGCTCCTCCTCCGCAGTTTCGTGCATAGACTGCCCCGGCGGTAACGATGTTTCGCCTGGCCGGCATCAAAAGGGCCGCCACGATGTCTCCGTGGCGGCCCGCGCGTCCAGCGGTGCTCCTTCGAGGCGCCCTGAACGTGCCAGATGTCCCTCTCCGGCGCCTCAGCGCTTGGAGAACTGCTTGCCGCGCCGCGCCTTCCGGAAGCCGGCGTGCTTGCGCTCCTTCACGCGCGGGTCGCGGGTCAGCAGCCCTGCCGGCCCCAGGACGGTGCGGTGCTCGGGATCCGCATCAACCAAAGCGTTGGCGATGCCGTGCCTCACGGCCCCGGCCTGCCCCGACAGCCCGCCGCCGAGCACCACGCACTTGGCGTCATATGCCTCGCCGGTGCCGGTGGCCTGGAAGGGCTCGCTGACCAGCACCGCCAGCCTCTCGCGCTTGAGGTACTCGCGCGCGCTCTGGTCATTGATGGTGATCCGGCCGGACCCCGCGGGCACCAGCCACACCTTGGCGACGGCGGACTTCCGCCGTCCGGTTCCGTATCCTGCGTAGTTGGGCACTACATTCGCCTCCTGAATAGTGCTCTGGTCTGCTCTACCGCTCTGGCAGCGGCTGGGGCTGTTGCGCCGAGTGCGGGTGCTCGGAGCCGGCGTAGACCTTCAGCTTCCGCAGCATCTTCCGGCCCAGCCGGCTCTTGGGCAGCATCCCCCGAACGGTCCGCCTGATGACCTCCTCCGGCTCGCTCTCGAGCAGCTCGTCGTAGGTCTTGGATCGCAGGTGCCCGGGGTAGCCGGTGTGCCAGCGGCGCACCTTGGTCTCCCGCTTGTTGCCGGTGAGCTGCACCCGCTCGGCGTCGGTGACGATGACGTAATCCCCACAGTCCACGTGCGGGGTAAAGGACGGCTTGTGCTTGCCGCGCAGCACCGTCGCGACCTCTGCGGCCAGATGGCCGAGGACTCTCCCTCGCGCGCTGACGATGTACCAGTTGCGCTCAACGTCGGCCGGGTTGACCGACAGCGTCCTGTCCTCCATGCTGCTTCCTCCTCATGGGCGAGCCCGCGGCTCGCCCCCGTAGATCACCCTGATCAGCGACAGGCCCTGCGGCGGGGCCACGAAGGCCGCCCGGGTGCGGTCCCCGCTCTCCAGGATCCGCCCCACCTCCTCCACCGACAGCCGCTCTCGCCCCACCTCCACCAGCACTCCCACGATGCGCCGGACCATCATGTACAGGAAGCCGTCCGCCTCCGCGCGCAGCTCTATCAGGTCGCCCTCCTCAGCCACATCCAGCCGCCGCAGCGTCCGGACCGTGGTGCTCACCGACATCCCCCCGGAGCTGAAGGCCGCGAAGTCGTGCTCCCCGATGAGCCGGTCGCCCGCCTGGCCCATCATCGGCACATCCAGCGGCCGGCGCACGTGCCAGGCGTAGCGGCAGATGAAGGGCGAGGGCAGCTCTCGGTTGAGAATCCGATAGCCGTAGAGCTTCCCCGTCGCGTCGTAGCGCGGGTGGAACCCGGCGGGCACCTCCTGCGCCCCCACAGCGCTCACCGCGTCGGGCAGCAGCGCATTGAGGGCCAGCGAGATGCGCCTGGTCGGAATGGTGCTGTCGGTCTCAAAGGTCACAGTCTGCCCCAGAGCGTGCACGCCGGCGTCGGTGCGCCCCGCGCCGGTGACCTCCACCTCATGCTCCAGCAGTCGGCTCAGCGCCCCCTCCAGCTCCTCCTGAACGCTGGGCACGTTCGGCTGCCGCTGGAAGCCGTGGTAGTCGGTGCCGTCATACTGAATGACCAGCAGCACCCGGCGCATGGTCAACTCGCTGCCGTCAGTCGGTCAGCTCCAGGATGGCCATCTCGGCGTTGTCGCCGCTCCGGCGGCCGGCTCGGATCACCCGCGTGTAGCCGCCGTCGCGGTCGGCGAACCGCGGCGCCAGCTCCTCGAACAGATACGCCACCAGGTCCTTGTCGCGGACCTTCTCCAGCACCTGGCGCCTGGCGTGCAGGTCCCCCCGCTTGGCGGTGGAGATGAGCTTCTCGGCCAGGCGCCGGGTCTCTTTGGCCTTCTGCACGGTGGTCTTCACGCGGCTGTGCCGGAACAGGGCGTCCACCTGGGAGCGCAGCATGGCCATGCGCTGGTCGGTGGGCCGCCCCAGCTTCCTGTGGTCCTTGCGGTGTCGCATGTCTTTCCCTCGCAAGCGGCGCGCGCCGGCCGCCGATTATCTATCCGTCCTCTTCCTCCACGAGCTCCTCGGCGGCTGCCGGCTCCTCCAGACTCAGGTCCACGGCCGCCAGCTTCTCGATGACCTCTTCCAGCGAGCGCTTGCCGAAGTTCCGGATGTCCAGCAGATCGTCCTCGGTCCGCTCCACCAGCTCGCCGACGGTGTCGATGTTCTCCTTCTTGAGGCAGTTGAAGGTCCGCACCGAGAACTCCATCTCCTCGATGGGCCAGCCCAGGATCTTGTTGAGGACCTCCTCCTCTTCAGCCACCTCTTCCTCTTCCTCCTCCTCCGGCATCTCGATCTCCGAGAAGACCGTGATGTAGCGGACGAGGACCTCGGCGGCCTCCCGCACCGCATCGTCGGGCATGATCGTCCCGTCGCCCCACACCTCCAGCATCAGCCGGTCCAGGTCGGTGCGGTGCCCCAGGCGCGTGGGCTCCACCCGGTAGGTGCAGCGGGCGATCGGCGAGAAGAGGGCATCCAGGGCGATGACGTCACCGGGGCGCTTCTCCCGCCCCGGCTCCTCCACCGGGTGGTAGCCGGTATCGCGCTCCACCCACAAATCCATGTAGAGGCTGGTGTCATCGTCGGTGATTGTGGCGATGTGGATCTCGGGGTTGATGATCTCCACCCCCGGCGGGCAGGTGACGTCCCCGCCGACGATCTCGCCCTCCCCCTCAGCCTCGATGCGGGCGATCTTCTCGCCCTCATCCTCGGCCTCCTCGCTGAACTTGATCGCCAGCTCCTTGATGTTCAGGCAGATCTCGGTGGCGTCCTCGTAGACGCCCTCGATGGTCGTGAAGGCGTGCGGCACCCCGTCGATCCGCACGTCCGTCACCGCGGCCCCGGGGATGTGCCCCAGCAGCACGCGGCGGAAGGCATTGCCCAGCGTATGTCCAAAGCCCCTCTCCAGCGGCCCGATGGCGAACTTCCCGTACTTCTCGGAAAGCTCCAGCGCCACCATGCTGGGGGCCAGCTCCTCAATCATCGGGTGGTCTCCCTTCACCGTCGTCTCACGGAACGGTCCGGACTGGTCTATCGGGCGTAGAACTCGACGACCTGCTGCTCGTCGATGTCCACGTTGATATCGTCAGGCTCGGGCAGGCGCGTGACCTCGATGGTGCGGCTGTCAGGGTCCACCTGTAGCCAGTTGGGGGAGTCGTAGCCCCGGCTGATCGCCTCCACCACCGGCTGCAGGTCGCGGCTGCCCTCTCGCACTTCGATGACGTCGCCCTCCCGCACGACGCGCGAGGGGATGTCACAGACCCGGCCGTTGACGGCAATGTGCCGGTGCCGCACGAGCTGTCGGGCCTGACTCTGGCTGGCCGCGAGCCCGCCCAGGCGCAGGACGCTGTCCAGCCGCCGCTCCAGCAGCGACAGCAGCATGTGCCCCGTCACAGCCTTGGACTTGACCGCCTGCCTCACGTAGCGCCGGAACTGCCGCTCCTGCAGCCCGTAGATAGCGCGCAGCTTCTGCTTCTCACGAAGCTGCAGGGCGTAGTCGGAGGGGCGCCGCCGCCCGCGGCGCTGGTTGCCGTGCTCGCCGGGCGGGTAGCCCTTGCGCTCAAGGGGGCACTTCGGGCCGTGACACCGCTCCCCTTTGAGGAACAGCTTCTGCCCCTCACGCCGGCAGAGCCGACAGACCGGTCCAGTGTATCGCGCCATGAATCCATTCACCTCCGCAGGTGGCGGCCGTGGGCCGCGAGCTCACCTGCTGTTACATGCGCCGTCGCTTCTTGGGGCGGCAGCCGTTGTGCGGCGTGGCCGTCACGTCCCTGATGTCGCCCACCTCGATGCCCACCGCCTGCATCGCCCGGACGGCCGTCTCGCGTCCGGAGCCGGGGCCCTTGGTGAGGACCTCCAGCCGGCGGATGCCGGCGTCGATGGCCCGCCGGGCGGCGTTCTCGCCCGCGAGCTGGGCGGCGAAGGGCGTACCCTTGCGGGTGCCCTCAAAGCCCACCGTCCCCCCGCTGGCCCACGTCACCGTGTTGCCACGCTGGTCGGTGATAGTGATGATGGTGTTGTTGAAGGTGGACTTGATGTAGGCCCGGCCCTGGGCGCCACGCGGCGCCCGCCGCTCCCGCGGCCGCTCCTCGCCCCGCTCTTCCGGGGCCTGCTCCTCACGGGCCTGGTCATCATCCTGGGCCCGCTCGTTGCCGGCCCCCTCCGCGGCGCCCTCCTCCTCAGGCTCCGCCGCCTGCTCGCGCTCGTCAGCCATCCTCGCTCCTCCTGTTTCTCAGCCTCACGCCGGTGCAACGCCGGCGTGGGAGACCTACTTCTTGGCGGTCGCTCGCTTCCTCCCGGCGACCGTCTTCCGCTTGCCCTTCCGGGTGCGGGCGTTGGTGCGCGTGCGCTGCCCGCGCACGGGCAGGCCGCGCCGATGGCGCTGGCCGCGGTAGGTCCCGATCTCGATCAGCCGCTGAATGTTGGCCGCGACCTCCCGGCGCTTGTCGCCCTCGATGGTGTAGTCGCTGTCGATGATCTCCCGCAGACGCGCGGCCTCCTGCTCCGTGAGGTCCCGCATCTTCGCCTGCGGGTCGATCTGCGCCTGCTCGCGAATCTTCTCAGCGGTCGAGCGCCCGATGCCGTAGATGTAGGTGAGGGCGATCTCCACTCGCTTGTTCGCCGGCAGATCTACGCCTGCAATCCTGGGCACTGACACTCCTCCTCGTCCGGCAGCACGCTCAATGCGGCATCCACTCGGTCAGCCGCTTACCCCTGGCGCTGCTTGTGCCGCGGGTTGGAGCAGACCACCCGCACGACACCCTTGCGCCGAATGATCTTGCACTTGTCGCACCGCTTCTTCACTGACGCCTTGACCTTCATCCAGCTCACTCCTGCAGGACGTACCTGTCTCCACCGGCGGCCTCCTGACCGCCGGGACGTACTCATCCTCCGGGGGCATGCGCCCCCGCCATGCTCGGTCCGGAGCCGCCCGGCTACTTGTGCAGCCAGACGATCCGCCCGCGCGAGAGGTCGTAGGGCGAGATCTCCACCGTGACCTTATCGCCGGGCATGATCCGGATGTACTTCATGCGGATCTTGCCGCAGACATGAGCCAGAAGTTCGTGCCCGTTTTCCAGCTCAACCTTGAAGACGGCGTCCGGGAGCTTCTCGACCACCGTCCCAAGGACCCGGAGCATCTTGGGCTCTTTCTTCTGCGCGGTCTGCTTTTTCGCCATAACCCTATCGTGCCTCACTCCCCCGCGCCACGCTCAGGGCGCGGTGAGAATCCAGCAGCCGTCCTCGGTGACGGCCACTGTGTGCTCGAAGTGCGCCGACCGGCTGCCGTCCCGCGTGCGAACCTTCCACCCGTCGGCGTCCTGCACCACCTCATACCCGCCGGCGTTGACCATCGGCTCGATGGCCACCGTGACGCCCGGAACGAGCTCGAAGTCATACGTCGCGTTCCGGTCGTCGTCGATGAAGTTCGGCACTTGCGGCGGCTCATGGATCCGCTGACCGATGCCGTGCCCCACCAGGGCTCGCACCACCGAGAATCCCGCCGCCTCCACGTGCGTCTGCACGGCCGAGGCGATGTCCCGGATGGTATTTCCCGGGCGCACCTGCTCGATGGCCAGCTCCAGGGCTCGCTCGGTCACCTCCAGCAGCCGTCGGGAGGGCTCGTCGATCTCGCCGACGCCCATCGTGAAAGCACCATCGGCATGATAACCTCCCCACTGCACCCCCAGGTCCACGCCGAAGATGTCGCCCTCCACCAGCACCTCGTCCTCCGACGGAATGCCGTGCACCACCACGTCGTTGCGCTGCGCGCAGATCGCCGCCGGATAGCCCTGGTAGCCCTTGAATGAGGGCTCACCCCCCGCCTCGCCGATCACCTCCTCGGCGATCCGATCCAGCTCCGCAGTCGTGACCCCCGGCTCGATGGCCTCGCGGAGCCGCGCCAGCGTGCGGGCATGGATCTTGCCGGCATGCCGCATTGTCTCCAGCTCGGCCTGAGTCTTGGGCCTGACCTCATGGCCCTTGATCCGCGGGCCGGTCATCACTGCCCCCCCGCCACCCACGACCTCCACCATGCGGTCAAAGATCTCCTTCGGCTCGCCCTCCCCGGAGACGTTGACCAACACGCCGCGCTGATCGTAGTACTCGATCAGCGGCTCGGTCTGCTCCCGGTAGACTGACAGGCGCTCCCGGACTGCCTCCGGACGGTCGTCGCTGCGCTGATACAGCTCGCCGTCGCAGTCCGCATCGGGGCATTGCCCGCCGTCCTCGACACCCTCCTGATCCACGTGATAGATGCCGCCGCACTCGCTGCACAGCCGCCGGCCCGAGAGCCGGCGCACGATCTCGTCCTCGTCCACGACCAGGTTGATGACGGTCAGGGGATCACGGCCGAGGTCGTCCATGGCCTCGCCGAGCGCCTCGGCCTGGGCCACGGTTCGAGGGAAGCCGTCAAGAATGAAGCCGCCCTCGCAGTCCTCCTGGGCCAGGCGCTCCCGGGCTATAGCTATGACGAGCTCATCGGGCACAAGTTCACCACGATCCATGTACGCCTCGGCCTTTCGGCCCAGGTCCGTGTCCTCCGCGACCGCCTCCCGCAGGATATCCCCGGTGGAGATGTGCGGAACGTCCAGCTCATCGCTGAGCATCTTGGCCTGGGTGCCCTTTCCCGCCCCCGGCGGCCCCAGCAGCACGATATTGCACTCTCCGAGAGCCATAGCTCGCCCCTTACTTGAGGAAGCCGCTGTAGTGGCGCATCAGAAGCTGCGCCTCAATCTGCTGCATGGTGTCCAGTGCGACGCCAACAACAATGAGCAGCGACGTGCCACCGACCAGCGTGAAGGTGGTGACGCCCGTGATGTCCCCCACGTAGTATTGCATCAGCGCGATAACGCCCAGAAACAGCGCCCCCGCCAGCGTGATCCGGTAGAGGATCCGGTCCAGGTAGTCCCGGGTGCTGGAGCCGGGGCGAATGCCCGGCACGGCACCGCCGGACTTCTGCAGGTTCTCAGCGATCTGCTCGGGGTTGAAGGTCACCGCGGTGTAGAAGTACGTGAACAGGATGACCAGCAGGAAGTAGAGGAAGGCCGCGAAATGGCTCGCGCTGGGATCTGTGTAGGTCTGTAGTGCAAACATGGCTCGGCTGATGGCCGCCTCGCTGACGTGGAAGAGCTCCGAGAGCCTGGCCGTGGCCGTCGCCGACCCCAGGGCCTGCGCGATCTGCCCCGGGAACAGCGACACCGAGATGGCGAAGATGATGGGCATCACGCCCGCCTGGTTCACACGCAGCGGCAGGTAACTGGTCTGCCCGCCGTAGACGCGGTGCCCCCGCACTCGCCGGGCGTACTGCACCGGGATCTCCCGCTGCGCCTGCTGGAACTTCACGATCAGGTAGACCGTAAGCAGCATGAGGATGGCCAGGAAGGCGATATTCGCAGCCGTGATGTTGCCGCTCCGCCACAGTCGGATGGTCCGGGCCACGTCCTGGGGCATGCGGGTCATGATCCCCGCGAAGATGATGATCGATACCCCCTGGCCGATGCCGTGCTCGGTGATCATGTCGGCGATCCACATCAGGAACGCCGTCCCCCCCACCATCATGAGCACCACGTAGAGCATCAGCACCGTGCCGCCCATGAACGCGCCGCCGCCGCGAAGCATGGCCATCATGCCGAAAGCCTGTAGCGTCGCCACGCCCACCGTCAGGTACTTTGTCCACGCGTTGATCTTGCGCCGACCGTACTCCCCCTCCTTCTGCAGCTCCTCAAGCGCCGGAATGGCCATGGCCAGAAGCTGCATGATAATGGAGGCCGAGATGTAGGGCATGATCCCCAGCGCCAGCACCGAGAAGCGCTTGAGCGACCCCCCGGCGAAGGCGTCCAGCATCTCGCCCAGCCCGCCGGTGGCGCGGAACAGCCGCTCCAGCTGGACCTTGTCGATGCCCGGCAGGGGCACATGTGCGCAGGCCACGTACACCGCGAACATGGTGAACAGGAAGATGATGCGCTTGCGAATGTCCGGGACTCGGATGGCCTGCCCCAGCGCAGCCAACCGCTCTCTCATTCGCCGATCACCTCCACGCTGCCCCCGGAGGCCTCGATCTTCTCCCGCGCCGAGGCGCTGAAGGCGTGCGCGCTGACCTTCAGCGGCTTGTCGATCTCACCGTCGCCCAGGATCTTCACGCCGTCGAGGAGCTTGCCCACCAGCCCCACCTCCAGCAGCCGCTGGGGGGTGACCTCCTCGTCGGCCTCGAAGCGCTCGGCCAGCGCGCCCACGTTCACCACCGCGTACTCGGTGCGGAAGATGCCGATGTTGTGCGCGGCCTTGGAGACGCCGCGCAGAGTCGGCACCCGCCGGTACAGGGGAGTCTGACCGCCCTCGAATCCCGGGGGCAGCTTGGAGCGGTGCTTCTGGCCCTTCTCCCCCCGGCCGGCGGTCTTGCCCTGGCCGGCGGAGATGCCCCGCCCCACTCGCTTCCTCTTTTTCTTTGCCCTCGGATTGGGCCGCAGGTCGCTCAGGTCCATCGTCACTCGTCCTCTTGCCCGTCGCCGGGCTCGTAGTCAACCAAATGGGAGACGGCGCGGATCATGCCCCGCGTCGCCCCGTTGTCGGGAAGCACGTTGCTGCTGCCGATGCCGTGCAGGCCCAGGGCGCGGAGCGTCTGGCGCAGCTTGGGCTTGACCCCGATGGTGCTGCGCGTCTGCGTCACCGTGATCCGGTCAGCCATTGCCTGCACCTCAGAAGTCCAGCCCCGCCTCGCGGGCGGCGTCGGCGAGCGCCTTGACGCGGCCGTGATACTTCCGGCCGCCGGTGTCGAAGCACACCCGCTCGATGCCCTCATCCAGCGCCCGCTCGGCGATTACCCGGCCCACGACCCGGGCGGCCTCCGTGTTGGCGGTGGAGCCGCTGCACTCGCCCGCCACCTCGTCCTCCACGGTGGCCGCCCCCAGCAGCGTCTCACCGGCCCAGTCGTCGATGACCTGGGCGTAGACGTGCTGGAGGCTGACGTAGACGGCCAGCCGCGGCCGCTCGGGAGTCCCCTCCAGCTTGCGGCGCGCTCGCCTGTGTCGCTTCTGCCTCTGTCGCTTGCGATCGACCTCTGCCTTCACTCATGACACCTCGTGTTGCCGGCGGGCCGGTTACATCTCCGTGCCGACCTTCGCGGCCTTGCCCGCCTTGCGGCGGATGTGCTCGCCCTCGTAGCGCACGCCCTTGCCCTTGTAGGGCTCGGCGGGCCGGCTCATGCGGATGTCGGCCGCGATCTGCCCCACCACCTGCTTGTCGGCGCCGCGAACGATGATCTTGGTGTTGTCGTCCACCGCCAGCTCCACACCCTCCGGCGGGTCGATGACCACCGGATGCGAGAAGCCCAGGCGCATGATGAGCTGCTTGCCCTGCATCTCCGCTCGGTAGCCCACGCCCTGAATCTCCAGGCGCTTCTCGAAGCCCTCGGTCACGCCCTCAACCATATTCGCCAAGAGCGCCCGGGTCAGCCCGTGCAGGGACCGGTCCTGGCGGTCGTCGCTGGGCCGACTGACGGTAATGACGTCGTCCTCCACGTCGATCTGCATACGGCGGCTCAGCCCCTGGGTGAGCTCACCCTTGGGCCCGCTGACCGTGACGACGTTGCCGTCGTCGATGTCAACCTTCACGCCGCCGGGTATCTCGATGGGCATGTTGCCGATTCTGGACATGATCAGCTCTCCCAGTCTCCGCGCGCTACCAGACCTCGCCGATGACCTCCCCGCCCAGCCCGCGCTTGCGGGCATCGCGGTCGGTCATCACGCCCTGGCTGGTGCTGACGATGCCGATACCCAGACCGCCCAGCACGCGCGGCAGGTCGTTCTTGCCGGCGTAGACCCGGCGCCCGGGCTTGCTGATCCGCTTCAGGCCCTGAATCACCGGCTCCCGGTGCTCATCGTAGCGCAGCCTGATGCGGACCGTGCGGCCGCGATTGATGAGCTGGTAGCCGCGCACATAGCCCTCGCGGTGCAGAATCTTGGCGATCTCCAGGTGCATCTTCGAGACCGGCACGTCCACGTCCAGGTGTCGTGCCAGCGCCGCGTTGCGCACGCGAGTCAACATATCTGCGATTGGGTCTGTCAGAGCAGCCATTGCTCTCCTCCTGCGGCCGCCACGACCGCGACCGCCCTCCATCTCGGGACCGAACGTGCAGGCGTGGCCTCGTCCGACCGGCGGGGTCGGCGGACCCGACTACCAGCTCGCCTTCCGCACCCCGGGGATGTTGCCCGCCAGGGCGTTCTCCCGGAAGCAGATGCGGCAGATGCCGAACTTGCGCATGTAGCCGCGTCGCCTGCCGCACAGCTCGCACCGATTGTAGTCGCGGGTGCTGAACTTGTGCTCGCGCTTCGCGTCAACGATCCACGACGTCTTCGCCATTACACGTACCTCCCGTCCTCTCGCCTAGCTGCGCGCCAGAGGCAGGCCCAGCGCCGTCAGCAGCTCCCGGGCCTCCTCATCGCTCTCCGCGGTCGTCACGATCGTGATGTCTATGCCCTTGGACGTCTCCACGTCGTCGTAGCTCAGCTCCGGAAAGACCAGCTCATCGCCGATGCCCAGGGAGTAGTTGCCCCGGCCGTCGAAGGCATCCGGCGACAGCCCCCGGAAGTCACGGATGCGGGGCAGCGCCACGTTCAGCAGCCGGTCCACGAACTCCCACATGCGAGCGCCCCGCAGCGTCACGCGCAGGCCGATGGGCTGGCCCTTGCGGATCCCGAAGTTCGAGATCGACCTGCGGGCCCGCGTCACCGCCGGGGCCTGGCCCACGATCAGGGCCAGCTCCTGCCGCGCCGCGTCCAGCTTCTCGATGTCGGTGTCCGCCTCCGGCACCGACATGTTCACGCATACCTTCCGCAGCCGCGGCACCTCCAGCACGTTCGTGTAGCTGAAGCGCTCCATCAGCGCCGGGAGGATCTCCTCCTCGAAGCGCACCTTCAGCCGCGGCTTTACGGTCTGTGTCGCCTCTGCTGTCTCAGCCATGACTCTCACCGATTCCGGCGGTCGCGCCGCCCGGTCACTGCCTTACTCGTACTCGATATCCGCCCCGCACTTCTTGCACACGCGGACCTTCGTCCCGTCCTCCGCCACCCGCTTGCCCACCCGCGTGCGCTCCTCGCACGAGGTGCACACCAGCATGACGTTGGAGGCGTCGATCGGCGCCGGCGTCTCCACGATCCCCCCCTGCCGCACACGCTGGGTCTCGCGGACGGCCTTCTTGACGACGTTGATGCCATCAACGATGACGCGGTTCGCCCGCGGGTCAACGTCGATGACCTTCCCCCGCCGCCTGCGCCCGGGCAGGGAGCGATCCTTGCCGGCGATGACCTCCACCGTGTCGCCGACCTTGATCCGCATCTTCTGCTTGGTCCGTATGTCTCTGCTCATCTCACACACCTCGGTGTCCCTCAGATGACCTCCGGGGCCAGGGACACGATGCGCATGTACTCCCGATCGCGCAGCTCCCGCGCCACCGGCCCGAAGACCCTGGTGCACTGAGGGTTCTTGTGCTGATCCACGATCACGGCGGCGTTGTCGTCAAAGCTGATGGTGGTGCCGTCCGGGCGCTGCACCCGGTCCCGGCAGCGCACCACCACCGCCCGCACCACCTCCCCCGCCGGAATCGGGCTCTGGGGGGTGACCGCCTTCGTCGAGCAGATGATCTCATCGCCCAGCGACGCATATGGCGACCCACTCTTGCCCATCACGCGGATGCAGAACAGCTCTCTGACGCCCGAGTTGTCGGCCACCCTCAGCCGGGTTGTAGTCTGAATCATGCCGCCTCCCTGCCTCTGTCCTGGCCGGACCTTCGGTGTCCCCGGCCTTACTCTTCGTCGCTCTCCTCGCGCTGCTTGGCCTCAGCGATGACCTGCTCGGCCAGGTGCGAGGGCAGCTCCTCGTAGTGCGAGAACTCCATCTCGTAGCTGGCCCGGCCCTGGGAGATGGAGCGCAGGTCCGCGGCGTAGCGCATCATCTCGCTCTGGGGCACCTGGGCCTTGATCACCTGCAGCGACCCCGCCTGGTCGGTGCCCAGGATCCGGCCCCGCTTGGCGTTGAGGTCGCTCATGATGTCGCCCATGACGTCCTCCGGGCCGGTGACGGTCACGTTCATGATCGGCTCCAGCAGCACCGGCTCCGCCTGCTCCATGGCGCTGCGCAGCGCCATGCCGGCCGCCGTCTGGAAGGCGATGTCCGACGAGTCCACCGGGTGCGAGCTCCCATCCTCGAGAGTCACGCGAATGTCCACGATGGGGTAGCCGGCCAGGTAGCCCCGCTCCATCTGCTTGACGACGCCCTTCTCCACCGCCGGGATGTACTGTGTGGGCACCGACCCGCCCCTGATCTCGTCCACGAACTCGAAGCCCTCGCCCCGCTGCATCGGCTCCACGCGGATCGACACGTCCGCGAACTGCCCCCGCCCGCCGGTCTGCTTCTTGTGCCGGCCCTGCACCCGAACCCCCCGCCTCACCGTCTCCCGGTAGGCCACGCGCGGCTCGCTCATGCTCACGTCCACATCGTACTGGTTGCGCAGCTTGCCCACCGCGACGTCCAGGTGCATCGGTCCGAGGCCCTTCACGAGCAGCTCCCCGGTCTCCAGGTTCCGCTCGTACTGCAGCCCCATGTCCTCCGCGGTCAGCCGCCCCAGCGCATCGGAGAGCTTGTCGGCGTCCGCGCGAGAGGCGGCGGTCACGGCCACGGCGTACATCGGCTCCGGGGTCACCGGACGCGGTATCTGCACCTCGCTGCCCTGCCCGGCGAGCGTGTCGCCGGTGGCCGTCTCCTCCAGGCGCACCGCCGCCCCCATGTCGCCGGCCACCAGCTCATCGACGTCCTCGGTCTCCCGAGCCTGCGCCGCCCCCAGCGACGAGAGCCGCTCCCGCTCGCCCGAGGTGGTGTTGTAGACGTCCCCATCGGCCTTCGCCCTGCCGGATACCACTCGCAGCAGGCTCACCCGACCCACGTAGGGGTCGGTGAGGGTCTTGAAGACCATGATGGCCAGAGGGCCATCCGGGTCGGCCGACAGCTCGACCTCCTCCTCGCCCTTCATCGCCACCCGGGGGGCGGCGTCGGCCGGCGAGACGGCGGCGTCGGCCACAAAGTCCAACAGCGGCGTGATGCCCGTCTCACCGGTGGCCGAGGCGCACAGCACCGGCACCAGCAGGCCCTCGCGGACGGCGCTCTCCAGCCCGCCGATCAGCTCCTCCTCGGTGAGCGTGCCCTCCTCCAGGTACTGCATGGTCAGGTCGTCGTCGCTGGCCGCCACGGAGTCGATGAGCAGCTCCCGGGCCATCTCCACCTCGTCGGCCATCTCAGCAGGGACCTCCGCCCTCTCACCCGAGCTCATGTAGGCGGTCATGGACAGAAGGTCCACGATGCCCTGGAAGTCCGCGCCCTGACCGATGGGAATCTGCACCGCCACGGCCTCGCAGTCGGGCAGGCTCTCGTTCATGCTTGCCACGGCGCCATCGAGGTCGGCGCGCTCCACGTCCAGCTTGTTGACCACCCCGATCACGCGCACCCCCATCTCCCGCGCCGCCTCGTACATCTTGATGGTGTGCACCTCGACCCCCGCCACCGCGTCCACCGTCAGCAGCGCGTTCTCCACCGCCCACAGTCCGTAGAGCGCGTCCACGTAGAACTCCGAGTAGCCGGGGCAGTCGATGATGTTGATCTTCGCCCCCCGGTGCTCCAGGTGGCACAGCGCAGGGGAGATCGATATCTGCCGCTCTCGCTCCTGCTGTTCGAAGTCCGCCACGGCAGTGCCCTCTTCCACCGAGCCGAGCTGCTCGGTCACCCCGGCGGCGTGCAGCATGGCCTCGCACAGCGAGGTCTTGCCCACGCCCCGGTGTCCCACCAGGGCGATGTTGCGCAGATCCTTGGGTTCCCAGCTCACTTGGCGTTCCTCCCGATGTGCTCGTCACGGCCTGCCCCCACCCGGCCGGGGCAGTGCGCTACCGGGCCCGGCGCAGGATCTCCACGACCCGCCAGGCCTTCGTCTTCGACAGTGGCCGGCACTCCATGATCCGCACCACGTCCCCGGTCCGGCACTCGTTGGTCTCATCGTGGGCCTTGAACTTGGTGTTGCGCCGCAGCACCTTCTCATACAGCGGGTGGCGGGTGGTGCGCTCCACCTGCACCACCACAGTCTTGTCCATCTTGTCGCTGACCACGACGCCCTCGCGGATCGGCCTGGTCACTGTGCGCTCGCTCATGATCCCTGCCTCGCTTTGCCTCAGCGGCCCTGGTTGATGCCCAGCTCGCGCTCCCGCAGGATGGTGTTGATGCGCGCGATGGCCTTGCGGTACTTGCGGATGCGCTTGGGGTCGTCGATCTGCCCCGATGCCGTCCGGAAGCGCAGGTTCTGGAGGCTCTCCTGCACCTGAGCCCGGGCCTCCGTCAGCTCCTGCACCGTGGACTCCCGGAGGGCGTCAATGAACTCCCTGGTGGTGTCGGCGTCATCAGGCAGCAGCATTACTGTTTGCCCTCCCGGGTCACGAACTGCGTCTTGATGGGCAGCTTGTGCGAGGCCAGCCGCATGGCCTCGCGGGCCACCTCAGGCTCCACTCCGGCCATCTCGAACATCACTCGCCCGGGCTTGACCACCGCCACGTAGTACTCCGGGGCGCCCTTGCCCTTGCCCATGGGCATCTCCTGGCCCCGCCTGGTGACCGGCTTGTCGGGGAAGATGCGGATCCAGACCTTCCCGCCCCGCTGCGCCCGGCGCGTCATGGCCACGCGGGCGGCCTCGATCTGCCGCGACGTGATCCAGCCCGGCTCCAGCGCCTGCAGGCCGTAGTCGCCGAAGTCAACGTGGCAGCCGCGGTAGGCCTTACCCTTCATCCGCCCCCGCTGCTGCTTGCGGAACTTCTGTCGCTTAGGCATCAGCATCGCCGGCATCCTCCTCGGCGTCTGTGTCGGTCTCCGACTCCTCCGCCTCGGGCGCCTCTTCGGGCTCCGAGACCTCCTGGGCCGATTCCGGGGCCGGCTCGTCCGCCGTGGGCGCCCCCTGGTCGGTGGAGGCCGAGACGGTCGTGGCCCCCTCGCCCTCCGTCTCGGCCAGCAGCTCATCGATCTCCGCAGCCTCTTCGGGCTCGGCCTCCGGCTCCTCGACAGCCTCCTGGGCGGCGACGTCGGCGCCCTCCTCGGCAGCGACCCCCTCCACCTCCGCGGCGGCCTCCTCGGGCTCCTCGGCGACCTCTTCGGCCTCGGGTGCGGCCTCCTCAGCCTCCGGTGCGGCCTCTTCGGCCTCCGCCGCAGCCTCCTCAGCCTCGGCCTCGGCCTCAAGCTGCTCGCGCTGGCCCTCGGGCGGGCTGGGTGGCGAAGGCAGGACCTCTCCGTTGCACACGTAGACCTGCACGCCGATGTGCCCGTATCCCGTCACGGCCTCGGAGAAGCCCTTCGCCACGTCCGCCCGGAGGGTGTGCAGGGGCACGCTGCCCACTGGCCCCATCCGCTCGGTGCGCGCGATCTCCGCGCCCATCAACCGGCCGGAGACCGCCACGCGGATGCCGTCAACCCCCGACCGCACCGCCCTGTCGATGGCCTGGCTCATGGCCCGGCGGATCGAAGCCCGGCGCTCGATCTGGCTGGCGATCTCCTCGGCGATGAGCTGGGCGTTGACCTCGGGATTCTTGGTCTCCTCCACGTTGACCCGCACCCGCCCGCTCATGATCTCATCCAGGTCGCGGCGCAGCCGGTCCACGTCCGCGCCCCCGCGGCCAATGATGATGCCCGGCTTGGCGGACTCGATGGTTATGGTTATGATCCCCGCCGCCCGCTCGATGAGGATGTCAGAGATGCCGGCGTGGTGATGCCGCTCGTGGATCAGCTTGCGGGCCTGCAGGTCCTCGACCAGTTGGTCGCGGTACTCCCGGCCCCGCGCGAACCACTTGCTCTTGGTGTCGCGGATGATCCCCAGACGGAATCCGTACGGATGTACTTTCTGACCCATCCAGTGTCAGCTCCCTGGTCTTCTGCCGCCTGCGGCGGCTACTGCTGGCTCTCCTCGTCCTCACCGTCGTCCAGGACGATAGTCACGTGGCAGGTGCGCTTCTGGATCCTGTCCGCCCGGCCGCGCGCCCGCGGCTTGATGCGGGGGATGGTCAGGGCCTTATCCACGTAGGCCTTCTCCACCCACAGGTCATCGGGGTCGAGGCCGAAGTTGTTCTCAGCGTTGGCGACCGCCGATTCGAGCACCTTCTCGATCTCCCGGCAGACCGGGCTGCGCTGCACGGCCAGGATCGCCCGCGCCTCATCAAGATCCTTGCCCACGATCAGCTCCGCGTACCGCCGCACCTTGCGCGGCCCCCGGCGCAGATACTTCACCTGTGCCTTCACCTGCATCGTGCAGCCTCCCGTTTACTCCCGCTCGTCGGCGGCCACGCGGGTGAGCCGCTCCCCGGGCCGACCGGGCCGCATCCCCCGGTAGGTCCGAGTCGGCGCGAACTCCCCGAGCTTGTGTCCGACCATGTTCTCGGTGATGTACACGGGCACGTGCTTCCGCCCGTCGTAGACCGCGATGGTGTGCCCCACCATCTCCGGGAAGATCGTCGAGCGCCGCGACCAGGTGCGGATGATGCGCTTCTCCCCGATCTGGTTCATCTCGCGGACCTTCCCGAGCAGGTGCTCGTCGGCAAACGGTCCCTTCTTGATTGATCGTGCCATTGGCTCCCCTCGCTCCTGTTGCTCAGGCTGCTTACCGCCCGTAGCGCCGCCGGACGATGAAACGGTCCGAGGGCTTGCTGCGCTTGCGCGTGCGCTTGCCCAGCGTGCGCTTGCCCCACGGACTGCGGGGGCTGTCATGGCCGATGGGCGCCTTGCCCTCCCCGCCGCCGTGAGGATGATCCACCGGGTTCATCGCCGAACCCCGGACGGTGGGCCTGACGCCCTTCCAGCGCTTGCGCCCCGCCTTGCCCAGAGAGACGTTGTCGTGATCGGCGTTGCCCACCCGGCCGATGGTGGCCCGGCAGCGGGCGTCAACCATCCGCATCTCGCCCGAGGGCAGTTGGATCAGGGCGTAGGTGCCCTCCTGGGCCACGAACCGGGCCTCGGCGCCGGCGCTGCGCGCAAGCTGCGCGCCCCGTCCCGGCGTGAGCTCGATGCAGTGGATCACGCTCCCCACCGGGATGTTCCCCAGCGGCAGGCAGTTGCCCGCCCGGATGGGGGCCTTGGGGCCGGAGACCACCGTGGCCCCCTCATCCACCCCCTCGGGGGCGATGATGTAGCGCTTCTCGCCGTCGGCGTAGTGCAGCAGCGCGATGTACGCCGAGCGGTTCGGATCGTACTCGATGGCCGCCACCTTGGCGGGCACGCCGTCCTTGTCACGCTTGAAGTCGATCTCGCGCAGCCGGCGCTTGTGCCCGCCCCCTCTGTGCCGGACCGTGATGCCGCCATCGGTGTTGCGGCCGCCGGACTTGCTGCTGCGACGGCCCGTAACGAGACTCCGCTCCGGCTTCTTCTTGCTGACCTTGGAGCGGTCGGCGTCGATATGCTGCCGCTCTCCTGGTGTCGTCGGCTTGTGGTGCTTCAGTGCCATCGGTCGCACTCTCCCGTGTGTCCCTGCGCGCAGCTCCGTCGCCTCTGCATCAGCCGCCCATCTCCACCACGTCGATGGTGTCGCCGGGCGCCAGGAAGACGATGGCCTTCTTCCGCTCCGCGGTGCGGCCGGCGCCGTGGCGGAAGCTGCGCTGGCGCTTCTTGCCGACCACCCGCATGGTGTTGACCTTGGTCACCGTCACGTCGAACATGCCCTCGATGGCCCGCCGGATCTCCACCTTGTTCGCCTCCGGCGCCACCTCGAAGGTGTAAACGTGGTGCTGGTCGGACATCCGCATGCTCTTCTCGGTGACCACCGGCCTGCGGATGATCTGGCGGTAGTAGTTCATCTGCTCGGTGCTAAGCATCGGCACACACCTCGCTCAGCGCCTCCAGCCCGGCCTGGCTGATGATGATGTTCTCCGCCCAGATGACGTCCCGGGCGTTGATGTGCGGGGACTCGCGCATGATCAGGTCCGGGATGTTGCGCCCGGACTTGTAGACCTTCTCGTCCCGGGCCTCGTCGCTGCCCAGCAGCATCAGCGTCCGGCCCTCCGCCCCCAGGTCCTCCAGCATATGCACGAACTGACGAGTGGAGATCTCCTCCATGCTTACCTCGTTAACGATCATGATGGCGGCCTCGTAGAGCTTGGCCGAGAGCGCCGCCGCCAGGGCATTGCGCCGCATCCGGCGGCCCATCTTGGGCGTGCGCCTCGCCCGCCGGGGGCCGTGAGCCACGCCGCCGCCCACGAACAGCGGCGCTGACTGCGGCCCGTGCCGGGCCCGACCGGTGCCCTTCTGCCGGTACCACTTCGCTCCCGTCATGCGGACGTCCGCGCGCCCCAGCGTCCGCGCCGAGTCCTGGTTCATCTCCTGCTCGACCCTCACCACCGCCTGGTGGATGAGGTCGTGGTTGACCGTGGCGCCGAAGATGTCGTCCGACAGCTCCACCTGGCCCACCTTCTCGCCCTGCTTGTCGTAGAGGGCCACCTCGGGCATCACCCATCGCCTCCCTCGGCCGGCGACTGCATCGTGATCTCCACCAGCCCGCCCCGCGGCCCGGGCACGGCGCCCTTGATCAGCAGCACGTTGCGCTCGGCATCCACCTGCACCACCTGCAGCCCCCTCGTCGTGACGCGCTCAGCGCCCATGTGTCCTGGGCTGCGCTTGCCCGGGAAGACCCGCTGGGCGTCGGTGGCGCCGGCGGACTGGGGCGTGCGATGGACCTTGGAGCCGTGGCTGGCCGGCCCGCCCTTGAACCCGTGGCGCCGCATGCCGCCCGCGAAGCCCCGGCCCTTGGAGGTGCCGCTGACCTCCACGAGCTGGCCCTCCTGGAAGATCTCCACCGTCACGGTGCTGCCCGGCTCCAGCTCCTCGTCATCCCGCAGGCCGAACTCCCTCAGGTAGCGATGGGGCTCGACGTTCCGGGACATGAAGTGCCCCAGCATGGGCTCGTTGACCTTGTGAGGCGGCACCTGCTCGAAGCCGAGCTGCACGGCCTCGTAGCCGTCCGTCTCCGCGGTCTTGCACTGCACCACCACGCAGGGACCGGCCTCCACGACGGTGACCGGCACCGACTGGCCGGCCTCGTCGAAGACCCGCGTCATTCCCACCTTCTTGCCTAGCAGTCCTCTCGGCATGGCTGTCACCAACTACCGCCCGTCATCTGCGCTCACGATGTGTAGGCCTTGATGGCCACGTCAACCCCGCCGGGCAGATCCAGCTTCATGAGGGCGTCAACGGTGCGCGTCGTCGAAGCCAGGATGTCGATCAGCCGCTTGTGCACTCGGATCTCGAAGTGCTCCATGGTGCGGGAGGCCCGGCCCAGCGCCGTGGGCTTCACCACGCAGTGTACGTGCTTCTCGGTGGGCAGCGGGATGGGCCCGGAGACCTTGGCGCCGGTGCGCTCCGCCGTCTCCACGATCTTCTGCGCCGACCGGTCCAGCAGCTTGTGGTCGAACGCATTGAGCTTGATCCTGATCTTGTTCTCCTGGGCCATTGTGCCTATCCCTCCGGGCTCGTCGCCCACGAAGCGTGCGCCCGCCGCTCAGCTCACCAGCTCCTGCTGCTGCTCCTCAGGGACCGGCTGGTAGCGATCCGGCTCCATGGTATACGTCGCGCGCCCCTGCGTCAGGGACCGCAGGGCTGTGGCGTACCCGAACATGTTCGCCAGCGGCACCTTCAGCTCGATCGTGCGCGTGTCCCCGGCCGTGGCCTTCACCTCCACGATCTGCGCCCGGCGGGTCGTCAGATCGTTGAGCACGTCCCCGAAGTACTGCTCGGGAGTGACGACCTCCGCCGCCATCACCGGCTCCAGCAGCACCGGCCGGCCGCGGTCGAAGGCCCGCTGAAAGGCCTGGCCGGCCGCGATCTTGAAGGCCACCTCCGAGGAGTCCACCTCGTGGAACGACCCGCCCAGCACCGTGCAGCGGATCCCCACCGCCGGATAGCCGGCCAGCGTCCCTCCCCCCATGGCCTCCACCACGCCCGACTCCACCGCCGACTTGAACTCCTCCGGGATCTTGTCCCCCTTGCTCTCATCCTCGTACTCCAGCTTCGTGTCGGTTCCGACGGGCTCCAGCCGCAGTATCACGTGCCCGTACTGCCCCCGGCCCCCCGTCTGCTTCACGAACCGGCCCTCGCCCTCGGCGGGCTGCCGGATGGTCTCCCGGTAGGCCACGCGGGGCCGGCCGATGTTGGCCTCGGCGTCGAACTCCCGCCGCAGGCGGTCCACAACCACTTCCAGGTGCAGCTCCCCCATGCCCGAGATGAGCTGCTGACCGGTCTCCGTGTCCGTCTCCAGCCGCAGCGTGGGATCCTCCATGGTCAGGCGCCTCAGGGCCCCTCCCAGCCTATCCTCGTCGGCCTGTGACCTGGGCTCGATGACCATGGAGATGACCGGCTCGGGGAAGGTCATCCGCTCCAGCACGATGGGGGCGTTCAGGGCCGTGAGCGTGTCACCGGTGGTGGTGTTGTCAAGGCCCACTGCGGCAACGATGTCGCCGGGGCCGATCTGCTCGATGTCCTCGCGCCGATTGGCGTGCATGCGCAGAAGCCGCGTGATGCGCTCCTTGCGACCGTTGTCCGCGTTGAGCAGCCGATCGCCCATCTTCGCCGAGCCCGAGTAGCACCGGATGTAGGTGATGTGGCCCACGAAGGGGTCCACGGCCACCTTGAAGGCCAGGGCGCTGAAGGGCTCCTCCGGATCCGGCGCCCGGCTCAGCTCCTCACCGGTCTCGGGATGCTCGCCCACCACCGGCGGAACGTCGATCGGCGAGGGCAGGTAGCGCACGATAGCGTCCAGCAGTGGCTGAATGCCCTTATTCTTGAAGGCCGCCCCGCACATGACCGGCACCAGCTCGCAGGCGATGGTGGCCCGCCGGATGGTCTCCCACATCTCCTCCGGCGTCGGCTCCTCGCCGGCGAAGAACTTCTCCTCCAGGTCGGGGTTGATGTCCGCCAGACTCACCACCAGGTGCTCCCGGAAGGCGTCCACCATGTCCCGCATGTTCGCAGGCATCTCGACCTCCCGGGGCGGCACGTCCTCCTCGTCCGAGAACTCCCAGGCCCTCTGCTCGATGAGGTCGATGATGCCCCGATGGGCGTCCTCCTTGCCGATGGGAAGCTGAATGGCAACGGCCTCGGCGCCCAGACGCTTGCGCATCTCGTGCAGCACATCATGAAAGTCGGCGCCGATGCGGTCCATCTTGTTCACGAACGCCAGCCGCGGAACGTTGTACTTGGTGGCCTGCCGCCACACCGTCTCGGACTGCGGCTGCACCCCGCCGACGGCGCAGAAGATGACTACCACGCCGTCGAGCACCCGCAGGGACCGCTCCACCTCCACCGTGAAGTCCACGTGCCCCGGCGTGTCGATGATGTTGATGCGATGGTCCTTCCAGTTGCAGGTGGTGGCGGCGGAGGTGATGGTGATCCCCCGCTCCATCTCCTGCTCCATCCAGTCCATCGTGGCGTCGCCGTCATGGACCTCCCCCATCCGATGCACCTTCCCCGTGTAGTAGAGGATGCGCTCGGTGGTGGTGGTCTTCCCCGCGTCGATGTGGGCGGCGAAGCCGATGTTCCTGGTTTTTCTCAGCGTCTGCTCGAACGACAACTTGCTTCACCCGTGAGTGCGGCGACTGTATGTCAACGGCCACTGGCCGATCGGATGCATCGATTCCAGCGGCGGCCGGGGCTGCCTACCAGCGGTAGTGCGCGTAGGCCTTGTTGGCCTCGGCCATGCGGTGCATCTCCTCGCGGCGGCGGACGGCGGCCCCCTCGCGGTTGGAGGCGTCCATCAGCTCGTTCGCGAACCGCTCCACCATGCTGCGCTCCGCCCGCCCCCGTGCGGCGGTGACAATCCAGCGTACCGCCAGCGTGAGCTGCCGGCGCGTATCAACCTCCACCGGCACCTGATAGGTGGCCCCGCCCACGCGGCGCGGGCGCACCTCCAGACTGGGCATGACGTTACGCAGCGCGTTCCGCACAACCACCAGCGGGTTCTCGCCACTGCGCTCGGCGATGAGCTGCATGGCGCCGTAGAAGATCTTCTCGGCGGCCGACTTGTTGCCGCGCTGGAGGATCTTGTTGATGAACCGCGTCACCAGACGGCTGCCGAACACCTCGTCCGGCTTCAGCTCACGCTTCGGAGCGGGGCCCTTCCTGGGCAATCGCATGCACCTCTTTTCGGCCTGGTACGACCATCGACGCTAGCGCCTGCGGCCGGCCTAATCCGGCTTCTTGGTCCCGTACTTGGAGCGTGCCTGGCGGCGGTCCTCGACCCCCGCCACATCCAGGGTGCCGCGCACCACGTGGTACTTCACGGAGTTGAGGTCCTTGACGCGCCCGCCGCGGACCAGCACGATGCTGTGCGGCGCCACGTTGTGCCCCTCGCCGGGGATGTAGGCCGTGACCTCCTGGCGGTTGAACAGCCGGACCCGGCACACCTTGCGCAGGGCGGAGTTGGGCTTCTTGGGGGTCTGCGCCCACACGCGGGTGACCACGCCCCGCCGCTGCGGAGCGCCATCAACCTTCGTGGACTTCCGCTTGATGGCGTTCCAGTTGTACTTCAGCGCGGGCGCCTTCTGCTTCTTCCGCTTCTTCTCTCGGCCCTTACGCACCAGTTGGTTGATTGTGGGCATAGTCGCTCCCTTTCACGTCGCTGCTTGGCCTCGACTCGGCACCGCGAAGGCTCGACTGGCGAGACGCAAAAAACCCCTCGCACCTGAGGGGCCCTCAATAAGCATCGCCGCTGAAGGCACCTGCCACGGTCAGCAGGCACCGTGGTTTGGGTCAGATCCTTGCCTTGGCGTGCGCCCCTTTGTCAGTTGCGTGGCCGGTCACGAGTGCGTCGCAAGCCAGCCCCTGTTTTCCCCAGCCCCACCGCAAAGAACCGCATCGGGCAGTTCGCGGCCACGAGGTCCCTGGGTTACGCGCGAAGTGTGACCCGCTTGCCCGCGCGGCAAGCATGTATTATATCTGACCCGCGCCCGTCCTGTCAAGGCCGTTTTCTGCGCCAGCTTTTTGCGTTAGATCATCAGTCATCACTCAACTTAGGTGACCTGCCACACGACTGAGAAACTACTCATTGACTCCAGCGGCCTCGGTGGCGTCGTCCTCGATTCCGGCCTGCTCTTCCTCCTCGAGGTCGGAAAGCGAAAGCTGCTCGGCCTTCCGCTTGAAGACCTCAAGGTAGTTCACCGTCGGGAGTATGAAAGGGCCTCCGACGCAAGACCCCGTGGCGGAGTTGATCACCCCGCGAAGCATTCCGTGGAGCATCGCGGGTCCGTTGATGTACGCTCGCCGTTCCCGCTCATCTTCCTCTACTTCGTCGCCAAAACTCAGTATGCCCCATCCTGTCGCACTGACCTCACGGAACCGACATGCTCCCTTAGCCTCCTTGGAGGCCACGCACTTGACGGTGAGCATTACGAGCGCATCGCCTTCGTCAGACCAGAAGACCTCGTAGTCCGGCGCAACATCATACGCCTCGCCGCGCCGTGCGCTCTCCTCAGCCCAGATCCAGTTGTCGTTGTAGTCCACACGGAGATCAGACAGCCTGAAGCTATGCAACTGCGTCGAGCTCAGGATCGTCATCTCCGTCCTCCTCTTCGTCGAGTGCATGTGCCGGGACTCCGGGCTGCATGTACTCGCCGGGCTCCCAACGCTCGCCCGGCGCCAAACCGAGACTGGCCCGCATGACGTCAATCTTCTCCTGCACTCGGCCAGCAATATCCTCCCTTGCCGCGCGCATGGTCCCCTTCTCCGGCGTGAAGCGATGCTCATACCTCAGGCCAAGCGCGACCGCCAATCTGACGATCGTGCGTAGTTCAGTATTCGACGGCGTGTTGAGAAATCTACTCAGGAACGACGGTTTCATTGCGGCCTTCCTAGCCAGCTCGGCTTGGCTCCATCCTCGCTCCTCCATGGCCGCATAGATGTCCTCAGCGATGTCGTACAGGAGCCCATGCAAGATGTAATCAGGGTCGCTCTCGAAACGCTCCTTGCGCTCCTGGTATTCCCGAGACTTCTTCATGGGGTGCCTCCTCGTCCTCCTCCTCGTCCACGAGAAGCTACTTTGTCAAGAACTCTTCCGCGTACCGCGCCTTCAGGTTCTCCGCTCGTTGGATTTCCTGCGGAGGCGGCTTGTCTCTCTTCTTCCTGAACCCATGCGTGAGGGCTATGATTCCCTTTCCCTTCAGATTCTCGCCAGTGTAGAACCAGAACACACGCGTCTGGTGCTCCTTCAGAACGTAGAGATTACGGTGGTTCGTAACCGGGTGCCCCTTTTCCGGGTTGCGGGGTGGACCATAATGCGCCATACGCCTGACCGCATAATCGATCTTTTGCTGCTCGTCTTCCCTCAACTCGTCCTGAACGAACTCGTCGTACAAAGTAGGATGGCCCTCCCGCGTCCTGAGAGCTACAACAACGAATCCGAAGCCATCCTCGATGAGTTCCCGCTCAAGCATGAACGATCCAGTCTCGAGGACCAACCGCTTACGGGCACCATATTAACTCAAGAGTTAAGTAATGTCAAGTATTGCCTTCGCCAAACCGATTCCTAATCGGTTTGGCGAAGAGGGCCGCCGGAGCGCCCCGGCGGCCCCGCGCGTGTCGTGGGTGGCTACTCCGCGCTGCCCTCGGAGCCCTGGGCCTCGCGCTTGGCGGCCGCGGCCTCCACGTCGCCCA
>JAYENL010000210.1:0-28828 GCA_034722055.1 Armatimonadota bacterium | reverse complement strand
TGATGGTCGGGCTGGAAGCCCGTGAGACCGAAGGTCTCCAGTGGGCCGGGGTGGAACCTGCGCGGTCAGTTGCTACCGCTCCTGACCGCGCCCCGCTCGCTTCGCTCGCGGCGGCCCCTCCATGGTACCAGCAGAGGCACCACCGCGACACTGGATAACACGCAAACTTCTGCCACTGGGCACTCGCCTCACCGCACCGGCGTAAACCAGGCCTCGTCGAGCTGGGAGCGGTTGATGTTCTTGACGTGCCCGTCGCCGTAGAGGACGTTCCAGCGGCCCTTCATGTAGCTGTTGTCGCCGTGCCAGCCGCCGTTGGCGTCCATCATGACGTTCGTCTCGGCCGGCTTGGCGAGCGTGGAGGGGCCGGTGCCGGCAAAGGCCACCTCCGTGCGCCAGTGGTAGCTGTTGCCGACGGCGTGGAAGGCCACGGGCTCGGCGTCGATGGGATAGGGGGTGCCCTCCAGGCGGTCGTAGCCGGTGTCGGCCGCGCAGTGCAGCACCTCGCGGCTCTTCGTGTAGGGCTGGATGACGTCCTTGAGGCGGGGCATGTAGGGAAGCTGTGCCTGCCACTGGGGGAAGCCCGACCAGATTTGGGGGCAGTAGGCGTCGGCGGCGTCCTTGGCCCAGGGATAGCGGTCATCGTAGTCGGAGGCGTACATCTCCATGGCATGACCGAGCTGCTTGAGGTTGGCGATGCACTGGGTCTTGCGGGCGGTGGCCCGGGCCCGCGCGAAGACGGGGAACAGCAGCGCCGCGAGGATCGCGATGATCCCCACTACCACCAGCATCTCGATAAGCGTGAACCCCCCGCGCCGCATCAGCTCTCGCCTCCAATCACGCCCAGCCGTCGCAGCTCCTCGTCGTCGAAGGGCAGGTGCTCGCGGCGCTGCTGTGCCACCCGCCAGAACCGCCGCCGGTGGATGGCGGAGGGCCCCAGCTCCAGCAGCGCCCGGCAGTGTTCGGGAGTGATGTAGCCCTTGTTGCTGGCCAGCGCGTAGCCGCGATACACCAGGTCCAGCCGCTCCATGGCTCGGTCCCGGGTGACCTTGGCCATGATAGAGGCGGCGCCGATGCGCGGGGAGCAGGCGTCCCCTCCCACGAAGGCCTTGTGCTCGCAGTCCATGCCGCGAGGCTCCAGGCCGTCGAAAAGGACGAAGTCCGGCTGCACCGTCAGCCCCGCCAGCGCGCGCCGCATGGCCAGCCAGGTGGCGCCCTGCACGTTCAGGCGGTCGATCATGGCCGGCTCCACCATGCCGATCGACCACGCCGCGGCGCGGTTGCGTATCTCCTCGGAGGCCGCGTTCCGCTGCTGGGGCGTCAGCAGCTTGGAGTCGTTGACCAGCCGCAGCTCCACGCCTTCAGGCACCACCACTGCCGCGGCGACCAGCGGCCCCGCCATGGCGCCGCGACCGGTCTCATCCACGCCGGCTACCAGGCGGTAGCCCTGGTCGAGCGCCCACTGGTCCGGCTGGCCGAACTCATATCGCGGATGCTGGCCGGGGGTCATCGTGCCGTCCCCTGTGCTCAGTGTTGCAAAAAGGCCCGCACTGTAAACCCCGGAGGGAGCGCGTGCGGGCCCGAGATGGTCCTCTGGCGGAGCGAGATCAGTTCAGCAGCCGAATCCGCTGTGGCGGCCAGAATATGACCATGGCCTTTCCCAGCACGTTCTCGCGCGGCAGGTAGGGCTGGTTGACGTACTTCCCCGTACGCGGGTCCCAGTGGCCCCACTTGTGGCTGTCGTTGGAGTCGTTCCTGTTGTCGCCCATCACGACCAGACTTCCCTCGGGCACCTCGCAGCAGAGGGACTGCCGGTCATAGGTGTGCCAGTCATCGTCCCACCGCAGCTCCACCCGGTACAGGCGAGGGCTGTCTCTTGAGGCAGCAACCTGCGCCGTCACGCGTACCCAGTCGGCCGAGTGCTGTGTGATTTGGGCCACGCCATCCGGCGCTTGTGCGTAGTACAGCGCTGCCGCCTTTGCGGCGTCCTCATTCGGATGGAGTGTCGAGGGTGTCATCGGGTCATGAGGAGTGGGGGGCCAGACGTAATGAGGCGTCCCTGCGATGTACTCCTCCTCGATGCGCTTCCCGTTACGATAGAGCGCCCCGTCATGTACGCAAAGACGATCGCCCGGCGTCCCCACCACGCGCTTAATGAAGTCCTTGTCCATCTCCGAGGCGGCCGGGGGAGCGTTGAAGACCACGATCTCGCCGGGCTTGGGATCGCGGAGGAAGTAGATGAACTTGTTCACCAGGATCCGGTCGCCCTTCAGGAGGGTGGGGCTCATCGACCCCGACGGGATGAAGAACGCCTGGATCACGAAGGGCCGCAACAGGCAGAATACCAGCAACGCGGCCACCAGGATGGAGTCCACGAACTCCAGGATCGTGGCCCGCATCGACTTCTTGAGTTCGATGCGCGGCACCACCACCCGCACTGCGACGATGGCCCCGATGAGGCCGATGACCTCCCATGGGTTGTCGAACGCCAGCATGGACTCGGCGGGCACGCCCTTACCCCTCGCTTTCGGCCTCCGGTGCCGGCTCCTGACTGTCTGCGACAGGCCCCTCGACGTCGGCGGGCTCCTCGACGTCGGCGGCGAGCTCATCCCCCTCCGCGGCGGCCTCCTCGGCCTCCGCGGGAATCTCCTCCCGAGCAATCCGCTCCCGCACGCGGGCGCCGCGGCCGACCCGCTCACGCAGGTAGTAGAGCTTGGCGCGCCGCGGGCTGCCCGGCCGGAGCACCTCGATGCTGTCCACGGTGGGCGAGTGCAGCGGGAAGACCCGCTCCACGCCCACGCCATGCGTCACCCTGCGGACGGTAAAGGTCTCGTTCAGGCCGCTGCCGTCCCGAGCGATTACAACGCCCTCGAAGGGCTGGACGCGCACTCGCTGCTCCTCGCCGCTGCCCTCGCTGATGCGCACCCCCACGCGAACGCTGTCGCCGGGCTGGAACTCCGGCACGGCCTGCTTCATATTTTCTTCTTCGATTTGCCTCAGAAGGTCCGTCATCCTCGTGGCTCCTCACATAAGGCTGACGCATGGCCTCAGCCCGAAGTTCAGGTGTCCTCGCTGCCGGCCTCGGGGGCGCTGAGTCCCTGGTTCGCGATCTCGGCGAGCAGCTCCCGATCGTCCTCGGACAGCTCAGCGCGTGCCAGCAGGTCGGCCCGGCGCCGCAGGGTGCGCAGCAGAGACGTTTTTCGCCGCCACCGCCGCACCCGGGCGTGATCGCCCTCCAGCAGTGCCTGGGGCACGCTCATCCCGCGGAACTGCGGCGGGCGCGTGTAATGCGGATGCTCCAGCAGCCCGTTCCCGAAGGACTCCGCCGCGGCGGACGCCTCGTTGCCCAGCACGCCCGGCACCAGGCGCACCACGGCGTCGATGAGCACCAGGGCGGGAAGCTCGCCGCCGGTCAGAACGTAGTCGCCGATGGAGATCTCCTCGGTGATCAGGCGCTGCCTGACGCGCTCGTCAATCGCCTCGTAGTGACCGCAGACAACCACCAGCCGGTCGAGCATCGACAGCCGACGAGCGTGCTCCTGGCTAAGCCGCTCGCCCTGCGGCGTCATCAGGATCACCGCCGGCTGATCCTCGCCGATGATCTCCTCCAGACACGCCGTCAGCGGCTCGGGCTTGAGAACCATCCCTGGGCCGCCGCCGTAGGGCGTATCATCGACCACGCGATGCCTGTCGGTAGTCCAATCGCGCGGATTGTGGACCCCGAAGCTGACCAGCCCGGCGTCACGAGCCCGCGCCATAATGCTGAAGTCCAGCGCGCCGGCGATCATCTCCGGGAAGAGGGTCACCACGTCAATGCGCACCGGTCTCACCGTCTACTCAAGCAGGTCATCGACCTCCTGCACCACCATCTCCCCCCGCTCGAGGTCGATCTCCTTGATGTATCTGTCCACGGCCGGGATCAGCGCGCGGTCGGTCTCATAGACATCGTTGGCGCCCGTCCGGAGGATATCCCGGATTCGCCCCAGGTGGCAGCCGTCTGCTGTCACCACGCGCAGCCCCAGTATCTGGAAGTCGTAGTACTCGCCGTCCGGCGGGGGAGGGACAGCGTGCCGCCGCACCTGCAGGCTGGCCGCGCGAATCTCCTCCGCCTGATCGCGATCCTCGACGCCCTGCAGCTTCACGATACAGCGTCCGCCGGTGATGCCGCGGATGTACTCCACGCGGGCCTGGCGCGCGCCGGCGGGCCCCACGAGCTGCAGATCGGACCACTGCGGGAGACGCTCCGGGAAGTCCGTGTTCAGGTCCACCCACACCTCGCCGTCAAGGCCATGTGGCTTGACGACGGTGGCCAGCTCAATGTAGTCGGCATCAGGGCCGCTCAATGCTCGGCGTCTCGACCTCGGTGGCAACCTCCGGGGTCACCTCTCGCTCTGCCTCGAGGCTCACGCCACCCTCGGTCTCGCGGATCTCGACGATCTCGTCGTCCTTGACGACGACCTCCACGCCCCGGAGGGCGGTCTGGAGGTTGTCACCGACCTGCACCTCGGTCTGCCCCTCCAGCGTCCCGCGGATGATCTCCGAGCCCAGCTCCAGCTCCTGGACCGCTCGCTGGCGCTGGATCAGCCCATCCTTGGCCTGGCGCAGTCGCCGCTTCTCGGCCTCGATCTGCTGGCGCACGGCCATGGCCTGCTGGATGTCGTTGCGCTGCAGCTCGGTGACGTACTGCCGCGCACCGATGTCGAGCTGAGTAATGCGCTGATCGAGCTGCCCGATGGCCTCCTCGAACTCGTCGTCGAGCTCCTCCTTGAGGCCCTCGGTAACGATGGCGCGCAGAATGACGTCGCGTTTGATCGTGACGGAATCGGGCATCAGAAACGACCCTCCATGCCGGCGGTGCCGGCCGGGTTGCTCTCCCTCGCGTGACGGCACGTCCGTCTGCGCCGGGTCAGGAGAGGATCTCGACGGTGGCCTTCCTGTCCATCTTGGTGGCTGCGGCCTTGACGATGGTGCGCATGGCGTTGGCGATGCGCCCGCCCTTGCCGATCACCTTCCCCAGGTCACTCTCAGCCACCGAAACCTCGTATACGACGATACTCTCCCCCGCCACCTCGTTGATGCGTGCCTGCTCGGGCTCGTCCACGAGCGACCTGACCATCAGCTCCACTAGCTCGCGCATCGGCGGCGCCCCCAGTCCACGATGAGTGGGTGCGTGGTGCGTGCGAGAAGCGCAGGTTCTCGTGCCCTCGTCGTCGGCGCCGGGTTACGAGGCCTCCTCAGATTCCTCTTCGCCCTCCCCTTCCAGCTCCTCCGCCACCGCTTCCTCAGCCTCGACGGCCTCGGCGGCCTCAGCAGCCTCCTGGGCTTCGGTCTCCGTCTCCCCTTCTGCCTCCTGAGCAGTCTCCTCGACTGGGCCCTCAATGACCCCGGCCTGTTGCAGAAGCGAGCGCACCGTGTCGCTGGGCTGTGCTCCCACGCTCAGCCAGTCGGCCGCGCGCTCGCTGTTGACTTCCAGCTTGGTCTCGCCGCTCGGCCTGTACCAGCCGAGCTCCTCGATGACACGACCGTCTCGCCGCTTGCGGCCGTCAGCGACAACGATGCGGAAATGCGCGTCATTCCTGCCGCCGACCCTCTTGAGTCGAATCCTGGTGGCCACCCTCGCGTCTCTCCCTTCAGCCGGCTAGCGCAGGCCGATCTGCATGTTCCCGATGCGGGCCCGCTTGCCGCCGGTGAGCTGCTTCATCATCTTCGACAGCTCGCGGAACTCCTTGAGCATGATATTGACATCCTGAACAGACACGCCGCTTCCCCTGGCGATGCGGCGCTTGCGGGAGGCGTTGAGGACATCCGGGTTGTGCCGCTCCTGGGACGTCATGGAGCTGATGATGGCCTCGACCCGGTCCAGCTCCCGCTCGTCGAGGTCCGCGGCGCTGAGATCGGGCATCTGCTGGGCCATGCCCGGGATCATCTTCATGACCTGGTCCAGCGGCCCCATCTTCCGAACGTTGCGCAGGTGATCGCGGAAGTCCTCCAGGTCGAACTGGGCGGTCATCAGCCGCTCCTGGAGCTTCTGCGCCGCCTCCTGGTCAACCGCCTCCTGGGCCTTCTCAACCAGCGTCAGCACGTCGCCCATCCCCAGGATGCGGGAGGCCATCCGGTCGGGATGGAAGACCTCCAGGGCGTCGAGCTTCTCGCCCACCCCCACGTACTTGATCGGCCGCCCGGTCACCGCTCGGGCCGAGAGGGCCGCGCCGCCCCGGGCGTCGCCGTCGAGCTTGGTCAGCACCAGCCCGTCCAGCTCCAGAGCGTCCTGGAAGTCCTCGGCGACCGTGACGGCCTCCTGGCCGGTCATGGCATCGACGACCAGCAGCACCTCCGGGTCATCGAGCACCTCGGCCTGGGCCGACAGCTCCTGCATCATCTCCTCGTCGATGTGCAGGCGCCCGGCGGTGTCCACGATGACCACCTCGTAGCCCTTGGAGCGGGCGTGGCCGACGGCGGCCTCGGTGATGCGCACCGGGTCGCCCTCCGCGAGGGTGAAGACCTCGGCCTCCACCTCCTCGCCAACCTGCTTGAGCTGCTCGATGGCCGCGGGCCGATACACATCCGTGGCGCACAGCAGCGGCCGATGCCCCTCCTTCTGCAGGCGCCTGGCCAGCTTTGCCGCGGTGGTAGTCTTCCCGCTGCCCTGCAGGCCGCACAGCAGAATCACGGTCGGTGGCTGGTCGGCGAACTCGATCTCGGCGTGCTCGGCGCCCAGAAGCTCCACCAGCTCGTCGTGAACGATCTTCACGAGCTGCTGGGTGGGGTTGAGCCCCTCCAGGATGTCCTCACCCAACGCCTCCGCCTGGAGCCGCTTCACGAAGTCCTTCACGACGTTATAGTTCACGTCGGCCTCGAGCAGCGCCATCTGCACGTCTTTGAGGCCGGAGCGGATATCTCGCTCGCGAAGCTTGCCCCGCCCGCTGAGCTCTTTGAAAGTTCTCTGAAGTCTGTCCGTCAGCGTCTCAAACAACCGCCAATACCTCCATGCCCCCGTATTGTGGTCAAAGGCCCTCCCACTGCACCGTCACCGGAGATCGCGTCCGAGACAGAACGCGGCCGGACCCCGGAGAAACGCCCGATCCGGCCGATTCCTGGTGCAACCGCTTCACAGCAACTGAGTATAGGCCATGCCCCCCGGCTTTGTCAACCAGCGCAATCGCCGCGCCGGATCACGTACTCTGAGGTGCAGAAGTCGTTGAAGCGGAGCAGCTCCTCGGGCATCGGTCGGCCGGCCAGCTCGGCCGTCCGCTCGACGTCACGCCCGATCTGGGCGGAGAGCTCTTCGGTGTCCTCGAACTCCTCCTCGTCGCGCAACCAGCGCAGGAACTCCACCTTGATACAGGAGTCCCGGAGGTCGCACTGCTCTCCCGTCAGATGCACCTCGACGAGCCGCTCATCGCCGCGCACGGTGGGCGCCAGGCCCACGTTGATGGCCGCCGGCCGGGGCTGCTCCACGGCCTGGTAGTCGCCGCCCCTGACCTTGCCGCTGAGGCCGGCGTAGACGCCGTCACCGGGGAGGACCTTCTCCCGCGGGAGTCTCAGGTTCGCGGTTGGGAAACCCAGGTTAGTGCCGAGGCCGGCGCCGGCCACCACTGGTGCGCAGATGGCGTAGGGTCTGCCCAGCAGCGCTCCCGCCTGGTGCACCTTGCACTCGGCAAGCAGGTCGCGGATCCGTGTGCTGGATACGCGCTGACCTCCCAGCGTCACGGGGCTGACCGTCTCCACCCCGAAGCCGTACTCCGCGCCCAGCTCGTGCAGCATCTGCAGGTCGCCGCGGCCGCCGCGCCCGAAGCGGTGGGTCCTGCTGCCCGTGACGTGCACGACGCTGAGCTGCCGCACCAGGATGTCGCGCACGAACTCCTCCGGCTCCACCGCGTGGATCCGGCCGGGGAACTCGAAGAGAACCACCGTGTCGATGCCGAGCCGACGCAGGTAGTAGATCTGCTCGTCAACGGGTGTCAGCCGCCGGCCCGGCTGGCGCTGCCCGTGCTCGAACTCACGGGGGCTGGGGTTGAAGGTCAGCACCGTCGCCTCGGCGCCACTGCGGTGTGCGAAGCTGCGCATGACCTGGATGGTCCTGGCATGACCCAGGTGCAGGCCGTCGAAGGCCCCCAGCGCCACCGCGCGCGGCCGGGTGGGGAAGTGGAGGCCGGGGCTCCAGTGCACGATGTGCATGATGTCAGATCTCGTCCTCGCCCAGCAGCACCCGGCGGGGCTGCACCATCGTCTCTCCACCCTCACGCACAAGCTCCGCCACGCACAGCAGGCGGTCGTCGGGGGTCATCACCAGCACGTGTCCGCCCGGCTCCACCGAGGCGGGAGCTCGAATCTGCAGTCCACGGCACAGGTCCAGCGCCTCCGGGTGTTCGGACCCGATGCGCGGCCAGTCCTCCAGGGCGTCCTCGGGCGCGATGAGCGTCTCCTCCAGCCGCCCCGCGCGGACCGCCTCGGACAGCTCAGTGCCCGTCAGCGAGTCCTGGACGCGCTGATTCCCCACGCGCGTGCGCACCAGAAGCGACAGGTAGGCCGGGCGCTCGAGGCGTTCGCCGACCATGGCCGCGAGGCTGCGCACGTAGGTGCCGCTGGAGCACTCGATCTCCGCCAGCAGCCGGGTCAGCTCCCCGGGACGGAAGTCCAGCAGCTCAAAGCGCCGGATCGTGACCTGGCGCGTTTCGACCGCCACCTCGCCTCCGGCGCGCGCGATCTCATACAGGCGCTTGCCCTGATGGCGGACCGCCGAGTGCAGCGGGGGGGTAATCTCCATCTCGCCCGTCAGCGCCGCCAGCGCCTCCTCGGCGGCCTCTCGGCTGATGTCGCCGGCGTCCCGGCGCTCCACGATCACGCCCTCACCGTCGAGGGTATCGGTGGCCAGACCCAGCGTGATCTCCGCGCGGTAGACCTTATCGCGGGCGGTGAGGTACTCGCTGAGGCGAGTCGCTCCCCCCACCATAAGCACCATGACGCCGGCGGCGGCGGGGTCGAGGGTGCCGGTGTGACCGACCCGCCGCAGGCCGATGATCTCGCGCACCCGGTCCACCACGTCGTGGGAGGTCATGCCCGGGGGCTTGAGCATGTTCAGGAGGCCCTCAGGCATCGCCGGCCTCCTCGCCGGCGGCCCGTGGCAGGGCCTCCAGCAGACGGGCGGTCACTCCGTCGCGCCGGCCCTCGAGGGTGCAGCCGGCCGCGAAGGCGTGGCCGCCGCCTCCGAAGTGCGCGGCCACCGACGCCACGTTCACGCCGTTGCCCCGCAGGCTGACATGCCACACATCCGGCTCGGTCTCCTTGAGCAGCACCGCCACCTGCACGCCGGTGACGTCCCGGAAGGAGTCGATCAGCCCGTCAGTGTCGCTGGGGTCGGCGCCGCTCTGCGCGAAGTCGTCGCGGTGGAGGGTGGCGATGATGATGCTGTCGTGCATCTCCAGCGATGCCAGAGCCCGGGCCTCCAGGCGCGCGGCGGCCAGCGGCCGGACGCTGAAGACGCGGCGGGCCAGGTCGGCGGGGTCGGCGCCGGCGGCGATGAGTTCGGCGCCCAGCCGCAGGGCCTCGGGCGAGGTGTTGGTGAAGCGGAAGCCGCCGGTGTCGGCGATGAGGGCGGCGTAAAGTGCAGTTGCCTGCTCCGGGGTGGGGGAGAGGCCCAACTCGCCGGCCACCGCCATGACCAGGGAGGCCGTGGCGGGAGCGCCGGGCACCACGTAGAGGATGTCGCCGAAGGCCGACACGCCCCGGTGGTGGTCCATGTCCACGACCGTGGCTGCGGCCAGCAGGCTCTCCTTCAGCTCGCCCAGCCGCTCGGGCCCGTCGCAGTCCAGGGCGATGCCCAGATCGGGCTCCCAGGGAGGCGGCTCGGCCGTGATCCGGTCGAACCCGGCCAGGAAGCTGAACCGCACCGGCGGCGGCGTGGGCGCCGCCGCGTGCACTCGCTTGCCCAGCGACAGCAGCATTGACCGCAGGGCCAGCAGCGAGCCGATGGCGTCGCCGTCGGGATTCTCGTGGCAGGCGACGAAAACGGCTGAGGCCTCCCGGATGGCAGCCGCCACATCCGCCGCGGAATCACTGCTGGTCATCGGGCGTGGACTCCTCCAGGTTCAGCTCCTCGGCCTCCTCGCGCAGAAGCCGCTCGACGCGCTGGGCCCGCTCGGCCGTCTCGTCCAGCTCGAAGCGGAGCGTGGGGACGTAGCGCAGCTCCATGCGCTCGGCGATGAGGCTGCGGATGTACTTCCCGGCGCGGCGAACGCCCTTGGCGGTGTCGGCCTTCTCCTGCTCGTCGCCGAGGACGCTGAAGTAGACGCGGGCGTGCTTGAGGTCGGGAGAGATCTCCACGTCGGTGATGGTGACAAAGCCGATCAGGGGATCATCGATCTCGGTGCGGATGATGTCCGAGATCTCTCGCTGAAGCTCTCGTGAGACGCTCTCCTGGCGATGCGTGGTCATGGCGACCGATCCTCCTGTCCGCTCCGCGCGCCGGTGGGCGCCGCGCGGATCAGAGCACGGAGATCTGGCTGTGCTCGCAGACCGCGCGCCGCTCGGACTCGATCAGCGCCAGAGCGGCGTTGAGCACGCGATGCACGTGGGCCTCCTCGTTGGCGACAGTGGTGATGGCCAGCTCCGCTCGGGTGGGGGTGTCGGGGCCCAGGTCTGCCACGGCGACGTTGTGCCGTTGGGCGAGCCGGTCAAGGAGGCTCCTGACCACCCGCCGCCTGTCCTTGAGGGTGAGGGCGTCGGAGATGAACAGGTCAACGGTAAGCAGCCCCACCACGACGGGCACCGAAGTCCACCTCCGCTGGAACCGCGGTCAGGCTATCGTGCGCTCTCGAAGGAGGTCTCCCGGGGCACCTCCACCCTGGCGCGGAACTCGATCTCGTCGCCCTCCTGCCAGCCGCGGAAGTCGGCGGTGGAGATTCCGCACTCGTTCGGCGCCTCAATACGTCGCACAGCCTCGTCGAAGTGCCTCAGGGACTCCAGCACGCCCTCGTAGATGACCTCGCCGTCGCGAGTGACCACCATGTCGGCGCCGCGCTGGGCGAAGCCGTCGGTGACCACCGTCCCCGCGACCACGCCCACCCGCGAGATGCGGAAGGTCTGCAGGACGCGGCCATGACCGACCACGCGCTCCTCGTAGATGGGCTCGAGCATTCCCACCATGGCGCGCTGGATATCTTCGATGGCCTCGTAGATCACGTCGTAGGTGCGGATCTCCACGTGCTCGGCCTCGGCGGTGCGCTCGGCGGTGTCGGGGACCCCCACGTGGAAGCCCAGGATGATGGCGTCGGAGGCCACGGCCAGGAGCACGTCGGACTCGGTCACATCGCCCACGCCGGTGTGTATGACGGTGATCTCCACCTCTTCGAGCTGCTCGTCCAGCTCCATCAGCGAGCCCTCCAGGGCCTGGACGGAGCCCCAGACGTCGGCCTTGAGCATGAGGTTGAGGCTCTTGACCTCCAGCTCGCCCAGCTCCCGGTAGAGGTCCTGGAGCGAGGCGCGGGCGGTGCCCTCAAGCTGCTCCTCGCGGATCTGCTCCTCGCGCTCGGCGACCACCTCCCGGGCCTGCTTGACGCTCTCGGCCCGGGCCATGATCTGCCCGGCCTCCGGAACGTCCGAGAGTCCGATGACCTCCACGGGATGGCCCGGGCCCATCTTCTTGACGGACTTGCCCCGCCAGTCATTGAGCCGCCGCACGCGCCCGTTGGCGGTGCCGCAGATGACCACGTCGCCCACCTGGATCTCGCCGTTGCGTACCAGGACGGTGGCCACCGGGCCGCGGCTCTCGTCCATGCCCGCCTCCACCACCACGCCGGTGAAGGGCGCGTCGGGGTCAGCCCACAGCTCCTGGACCTCTGCCAGCAGCAGGATCATCTCCAGCAGGTCGGCCAGGTTCTCGCGCTGGAGCGCGGAGATGGGCACCATGATCGTGTCCCCACCGTAGTCCTCGGCGACCAGCTCGTGCTCCAGCAGCTCCTGCTTGACCAGGTCGGGGTCTGCGCCGGGCAGGTCTGTCTTGTTGATGGCCACGATGATGGGCACGCCGGCCGCCCGGGCGTGGCCGATGGCCTCCACCGTCTGAGGCATCACCGCGTCATCGGCGGCCACCACCAGCACCACAATATCGGCCACCTGCCCGCCGCGGGCTCGCATGGCCGTGAAGGCGGCGTGGCCGGGGGTGTCCACGAAGACGATCGTCTGCTCCCCAACCTGCACCTCGGACGCGCCGATGTGCTGGGTGATGCCGCCGGACTCGCTGTCCACCACGTTCGTCTCACGCAGGGCGTCGAGCAAGGTGGTCTTGCCGTGGTCAACGTGACCGAGCACGGAGACGACCGGGGGGACGTCGATGGCGTTCTCGGGACGCTCGCCGGAGGGCCGGCGGGCCTCCTCGGGGAGGGGGACGTAGACCTCCTCCTCTTCCTCCTCGAGGTCCTCCTCCAGCTCGGCAAGCTGCTCTTCGAGGCTTCGGAGGCTCTCAGGCGCCGCCCAGGCGGGCACAAAGCGCTCGTACTCCTCCTCTTCCTCCTCTTCCTCTTCCACCTCGTACTCCTCGGCCTCGGGCTCCTCCTCTTCCTCTGCAGGAACCTCCTCGGCCTCCACGACCTCCTCTTCGGCCTCGGCTGCCTCCGCTTCAGCCGCCTCGGCCGCCTCGGCCTCGGCACGGGCGGCCTCCTCCTCGGCACGCTGCTTCGCCTCCCGGGCCTGCTCGGCGAGCAGCTCCGCGGCAGCGCGGGCGGTCTCGATGTCGATGCTCGAGGCCGCGGTCACGTCCTCCACGCCCAGCTCGGCAAGGACCTTCAGCAGGGCCTGCGTACGCAACCCTAGCTTCCTGGCAAGCTGGAAGATTCGGACCTGGTCTGCCAAGACCTACACCTCCGCACGTCAATCCGTCACTGCATGGCACGCCTGGCGCGCCGGTATCACAGCTCGATCTCGATGTTGCCCAGCTCGATGTCGTCCAGCGTCCCCTCGCCGCCGAGCAGCAGGTCGCGGATGATGTCGGCCTCCGCGGCGGTCACGCTGGAGGCGTGGCTGGTGACGTCCATGCCCTCCTCCTGCATGATCTCCACGAGCTCGGCGCTGGGGACCTCGAGCTCCTTGGCCAGCTCGTAGACCCGGACCCGCTTGGCCTCCTCCTCGGCCGCGGCGGCCTCCTCTTCGGCGGCGCGCTCGGCCTCGCTCTCCCACTGAGTGTGGCTCTGAATGTCGATGCGCCAGCCGGTGAGCTGGGCCGCCAGACGCACATTCTGCCCGCGCCGGCCGATGGCCAGCGAGAGCTGGTCGTCCGGAGCCACCACCACCGCTGAGCGCTGCTCCTCATTCAGTTGCACCTGGGAGACCTTGGCTGGCGACAGGGCGCTCTTGAGATACTCCGATGGGTCCTCCGAGTAGCGCACGATGTCGATCTTCTCACCGCGCAGCTCGTCCACGATCGACTGCACCCGCGCCCCCCGGTGGCCCACGCAGGCGCCCACGGGGTCGATCTGCGCATCGCCGGAGATCACGGCCACCTTGGAGCGGGCGCCGGCCTCCCGCGCCACCGACTTGATCTCCACCACTCCGTCGTAGACCTCCGGGACCTCCTGCTCGAACAGGCGCACCACCAGCCCCGGGTGCCTTCGCGAGAGGATAATCTGCGGGTTGCGCGTGGTCTTGCGCACGTCCAGCACGTAGAGCTTGAGGCGATCCCCAAACCGGAAGGTCTCGCCCGGGATCTGCTCGTTGGCAGGCAGCAGCGCCTCGGTGCGCCCCACGGCGATGAAGGCGTTGCGGGCATCCTTGCGCTGCACCTCGCCGGTGATCATCTCGCCGACGCGATGGCTGAACTCATCGAAGACGATCTCGCGCTCGGCCTCCCGCACCCGCTGCATGACGACCTGCTTGGCCGTCTGGGCCGCGATGCGGCCGAACTCCGCGGCGTCAACCTCATGCTCCTCGTAGTGCACGCCCGCCGTCTGATCGTCGTCGGGCACCTTGCCATCCTCCGGCCCCTCGACCAGCGTCTTGGCGAACATGCGAACCGTGCGGTTCTCGAAGTCGATCTCCAGCCGCACGTCATCGTTCGCGCCGTAGTGCTTGCGGTAGGCCGACGCCATAGCGGCCTCCACCGTCTCGATGAGCGCGCTCATCGGGATGTCCTTCTCGCGTTGGAGCTGCTCCAGGGCTTCTATGAATTCACCGTTCATCGCACACTCAACCCCCAGGGGGAAGGTTGATGGTCCTATTGGGCCTCCTCGGCGTCCCAGTCGTAGACCAGGTGAGCCTCCTCTATCTCCGCCAGTGGCACCCGGAGAGTCTCGCCGTCCACGTCCATGATCACCTCGCCATCCTGTACACCCCGCAGGACACCCGTGTCGGTGCGCCAGCCGCCGTCCCCGGTGGGATGCCTCACCGCCGCCATCTCTCCCTCGAAGCGCTCCAAGTCGCTGTCGCGGGTCAGTGGGCGGTCCAGCCCGGGCGACGAGACGATCAGCGTGTAGGAGCTGGGAATAGGGTCCAGCGTGTCGAGCAGCATGGACAGGCGCCGGCTCATGTCGCAGCAGTCCTCGGCGCTCACGCCCTTCGGCCTGTCGATCAGAATCGAGAGCGTCTTGCCGCCCGCCTCGCCGCCGTACTTGAGCTGCACCAGCTCATAGCCGAAGTCGCCAACGGTCTGTTCGACTTCGGCCTCGATTTTGCGCACCACCGGATGCTTGCGTATGTTCATCGTCTGCCTCGACCTACTGTCTGTCGCACGCCCGTTCCCCGAGAAAAGAATGGGAGTGGGCCAGCGGCCCACTCCCAGAGAATTTCTGAGAGCTGTCTCAACGTATAGTATACAGCATGGCGAGGCGCATTGCAAGAGCCGTTTGCGGCATTCGGCAGCATCCAGATTCATGTGCCTGTCCTCTGTACTGACGCCGCCGATGCCCGCGGAGGGGCCGCCTGAGGAGCGCATGCCCTTTATGCGCGACGAAGCCGGCCCGCGACCCCACGAGACAGCGTCGCGAGGCCCTGCTCCGAACGGCGAACGGCCGGGCCGGCTTCGGCTCCAGCAAACCACGCTGGAGCCTCAGGCGGCCCCTCCCCTCCTACCACCGGCATTCCGACAGTCCGCTCCCCGGCCCTCGTGCTGGGCACACGAGTCTGCATGCTGCAGCGGCATTCCCGGTGCTTGGAACCGCCCCGGCTCTGCCGCCGTTGCTTCGTCTTAAGAGTTTGAGAACAATCAGCAACGTGGTATAATGAAGGCGTAAAGAGGTTTTCCTCGCGCGGCAGTGCTGCGTGAGGAAGGGGCCGGCGGAATGTCCTCCCCCCCCGGGACTGCCCGCCGGTCCCTCTATGTGGGGCCGTGAGCTCACTGCCCCAGCGCTTCCTCGCCCCTGGAGCGGTACTGCTGCTGGGTCTCGGCCATCTCCTCCAGCCTCTTCTGCACGGCCGCACCGACGGTGTCCGGCGGGAAGTTGCCCTCCTCATCCCGCTCGCCGAAGGGCAGGCCGGTGAGCAGCTCCATAGCCTCCTCAACGGTCTCCACCGCGTAGACGTGGAACTGCCCGGCCTCGATGGCGTCCACAACCTCCTGGCGCAGCATCAGGTTGCGGGCGTTGGACGCCGGAATGATGACGCCCTGGTTGCCGGTGAGCCCGGAGAGCTTGCAGGCGGCGAAGAAGCCCTCGGTCTTCTCGTTGACGCCACCCACCGCCTGCACGTGGCCATGCTGGTTCACGGACCCGGTCACCGCCAGGTCCTGCCGGAGCGGCACCTGGCCGATGGTCGAGAGCAGTGCGTAGAGCTCTGCAGCGGCGGCGCTGTCGCCTTCCACCTCCTCGTAGACCTGCTCGAAGGCCACCGTCGCCGCGGCGCTCATGGGGTAATCCACTGCGAACCGCTCCCCGATGTAGCCTCCCAGGATCATCGTGGCCTTGTTGTGGATGGGACCGGCCAGCTCCGCCTCACGCTCGATGTTGATCACACCGGGCTTGCCCAGGAAGCTGCGAGCGGTGATGCGTGTGGGCTTTCCGAAGACGTAGTCCCCCAGCGGCAGCACAGCCACGCCGTTGACCTGTCCCACCACCTCCCCCTCCGCGTCAATGAGCAACGTCCCCTGCTCGATCAGCTCCAGGAGCCGCTCCTCGATGCGGTTGGAACGCCAGATCTTGTCCTCCACCGCCCGCTCCACGTGCTCGGGCCGCACCCTGTCTTGGGCGGCCTTCTGGCACCAGTAGCCCGCCTCCCGCACCAGGTCGGCCACCTCCAGGAAGTGGGCGGTGAGCTTCTCGCTGTCGCCGGACAGCCGCGCGCCCTCCTCCGCCACCCGAGCCACGGCCTCCGGCACGAAGTGCGGCAGGCCCTCCCGATGGCAGCAGGCGGCCACGAAGTGCGCGTAGCTCTGCAGCGAGTCCGGGTCTCGGTCCATCAGCACGCCGAAGTCGGCCTTGACCTTGAAGAGCTTCTGCACGTCCTCATCGTGCTCGTACAGCAGGTAATACAGCAGCGGGGTGCCGATCAGCACCACCTTCACATCCAGGGGGATCGGCTCAGGCTCCAGGGTCACCGTGGAGACCAGCCGCAGGTGCTCGCGGATGGACTCGGGGCGCACCTCCGCCTCCTTCAGCGCCCGCTTCAGCGCCTCCCAGGCGAAGGGGCGGGTCAGCAGCGTCAGCGCCTCCAGCACCAGGTAGCCGCCGTTGGCCTTATGCAGCGCGCCGTCCTTGATCATGGTGAAGTCGGTCAGCAGCGCCCCCATGTAAGGGAGGTGCTCGATGTCGCCGGTGAGGTTCTCGATGTTCGGCTTCGTCTCGAAGACCACCGGCGCGCCCTGTTCGCCCTTGTGGGTGATGAGCACATTGACGGCGTAGCGGTTGTAGGGGCTGTGCGGGATATCCTGCACGCCCATGCCCAGCGGCTGACGGAGCCTGCCGGCCTGCTCCTCCTCCTCGGCCTCCCGATCGGCGCGGAAGATGTCCACGTTGTCGATGATGTCCTCGCGCACCTGGCCCAGGTAGTTGGCAACGTCCTCCAGATCGCGGTACTTCTCCCTGATGTCCTCGAAGAGACCGCCGATGGCGAACTCAGCAACCTCGCGATCCAGCTCCGCGACCTTCTGCCGGGCCTGCTTCTCAAGCCGCTGGCCGCGCCGCAACACCTCCTCGAGCTTCTCTTGCATCTCGCGCCGCTTCCGCTCGATCTCCTCCCGCTCGTCCGGTGGGAGCTGCTGGTACTCCTGGGGGCTGAGCACCTCGCCATCCTTCGCCGGCGCCACGACCAGCCCCGTGGGGCCCCGGCCGATGGCCAGGCCCTTCTCCTGCACCTCCCGCTCCAGCTCCTGCAGCGTCTGGGCGCGATCATCCCGGTACTCGCTGAGCACCTCCTCCCGCCGCTGCTGGTACTCCTCGCTCTCGAAGGCCCGGGTGATCTCCCGGTCCACGTCCTCGATCAGCTCCTCCATGTCCTCGCGGAAGTCCACCGCCATCCCTGATGGCAGCCGCAGCGCCCGGGGGCGGCGGGGCTCGTCGAAGTTGTACACATAGCACCAGTCATCAGGCGCTGGCATCTCCGCGGCGTGCCGCCGTAGCGTATCCATCACGATGGTGCGCCGGCCGCTGCCCGGCCGCCCCAGGGCGAAGACGTTGTAGCCCTCGCTGCTCATCGAGGCCCCGAACTCCAGGGCGTGGGTGGCCCGCTCCTGCCCGATGGGCGCCACCTCCTCGGGCAGCTCCTCGGTGGTCTCGAACTGGTAGATCGTCGGGTCGCAGTGCCAGCGGCACTGCTCCGCCGGTAGCTCGCCGGTGGTCGCCACTTGCCGCATCTCCCTCCATGCTTGGTGATCGAGGCGCCGGGGCTTCCTCCGGTGAAGGATTGCCGATGCACTCGGCGAATCCTCCCCAGCGGCGCTACCGGCCGCCGGATTCGCGGAGGGATGGGCTGTGACAGCGGGTCGCCACCAGCTTTCGAGGGGCCGCCGTGAGGTGGCTCTGGCGGTCGCCCTCATCTGCGCGCTTGCGATGGGCGCGCTGGCCAGAGTGCTGGCCACCCGGCAGCCGGTCTTCAGCGATGAGTTCGTCATTCTCGGCAACCTCTGGGAGTTCATCCAGCACCGTACCATCATCCCCGAGCACACCCAGTACCCGGCGCTCTACAGCTACATGACCGCCCCGGTGACCGCCGCGTTCTTCGCGGCCTCGGTCCTCCGGGGCATGCCCCCGTCGATCTACGACATGTCGGAGTGGTCCGCCTACGCTCCCGAGGCGGCCATGTGGCCGGCGCGCCTGGTCAGCGTGGCCTGCTGGTGCGTTTGCGCATGGGCGGTCTATCGGCTGGCCGCGGAGAGCCTGGGACGGTGGGGGCCGGGGCTGCTGGCGGCGGCGGCCTTCGGCGCCGCGCTGGGGACGCTGGAGTACAGCGGCTACGGCCTCCCGGACGTGGCCATGACGATGTGGCTGGCGCTGGCGTTGGTGCAGGCCGCTCGCCTGGCGCGCCGGGAGCATGTGCGGCGCAGTGCGGTGCTGGCGGGCCTCTTTGCCGGCCTGGCCATGGCGACGAAGTACACCGCGACGGCCCTGGCCCTGCCACTGCTAGTTGCATCGCTGCTGGCCGCAGACGACTGGCGTATCCGCGTTCGGCTGGTGGGCATCATGGTGGGTTGCGCTGTGGCGGCCTTCCTTGTGGGCTGCCCGGGGTGGCTGCTCGCGCCCGGGCACTACTGGCAGGGCCTGGCGTACGAGCGAGCACACATGGCACGCGGCCACCTGGGGATGATGGGCGTGCCCGTGCTGGGGCAGCTCGAGCTGCTCGTCACCGCCGATCCGGCCGTGACGGCGCTGGCCGCCTTGGGGCTGGTGCTCTTGCTGGTGAGGGGCCGAAGCCCCGATCCCGGCCGGCTGGTGCTGGCGGCTGCGGCCGTGGCCGTGTTCGCCATGGCCGCCCCGGCCAGGAAGCAGTCGCTGCAGTACCTCTTCGGGCTCTATCCCGTGCTGGCGGTGGTGTGCGGAGTGGCGGCCGGGGGGAGGACCGGGCGCGGCTACCGGTGGCTGTGCGCCGTTGTGCTGGTGGGCTCAGCGGCGTGCGGGCTGTTCTGGGGCTACCGCGTCGCAATGGTGCCCGACAGCCTCGGGGTCGCACGCCAGTGGCTGAACGCGCACCTGCCAGATGACGCCGTCGTCAGTGTGGACTGGATCGACGTCCCCCGCCTGCTCACTCACGAGGAGGTGGATCCGCTGACCGAGGGCCTGCGTACCGAGCGCGTCCGGCGCCTCTATGCCGGCCTGCGGGTCTTCACGGGGCGTGACATCCAGTACACCGAGGCTTTCCTGCGCGACACCGACGCCGACTGGCTGGTCACCAGCTCCACCGCCTACGCCCGGTTCTTCGAGTTCGGCCGCTTCACACGTCTGCCGCCCCCGCCCGGCAGCGAGCTGGCTGCGGAGTTCGAGCAGAGGCGGCGCTTCTACCAGGCCCTGTTCGAGGGAGCCTGGGGCTGGGAGAAGGTGCACGAGGTCTCCACCGGTAATGGCCCCACCGTCCGGGTGTTCGCCCGACGATGACGCAGAACGCAACGCGGGCCGCCCCTGTGGGCGGCCCGCCGCAATGCTGTCCCTCGGCCCATGCTACTCCTGCACGTCCTCCTCGTGGACCATGGGCACGAAGATGACGTCCGCCAGCTCCGTCTTCTCGAGCTGATCGCCCTTCTTCTCGATCACGTACAGCTTCTGCGCCCAGCCCTCCTCGGCCACCGGGATGACCATCAGTCCGCCGTCTCTAAGCTGATCCACGAGGGCCTGTGGGACCTCGTCGGGAGCACACGTCACGATGACGGAGTCGAAGGGTGCATGCTCCGGCCAGCCCTTGTACCCGTCCCCGTGCTTGACCGTTACGTTCTCGCACTCCAGGTCCTTGAGCCGCTCCCGCGCGCTGACGGCCAGCGGCTCCAGGATCTCGATCGTGTAGACGTGGCGCACCATCTTGGCCAGCACTGCCGCCTGGTAGCCGGAGCCGGTGCCGATCTCCAGCACTCGGTCGGTCTTCTTGGGCTTGAGCGCCTCGGTCATCATCCCTACGATGCTGGGGGCGGAGATCGTCTGGCCGTGCCCGATAGGAAGCGGGTGGTCCTCGTACGCCGAGGAGCGCTGCCCCTGGGGCACGAAGAGGTGCCTGGGGACGGCCTTCATGGCGTCGATGACCTTCTGGTTGGAGATGATCCCCCGCTCCACCAGGGAGCTGACCATCGCCTCCCGCTGGGCCTCCCAGTCCGGCTGGGCGCATGCCGTCCAGGTCATGGCGCAGGCGGCCAGGACCCCCAGGATCAGAACGAGCCTGCCGCTTCGGTCCATCGTCCTCACCATCCTCGGACCTCTGCAATGCGCGCCGTGCAGTTGTTTAGACGCTTCAGGGCCCCGGTCGTTCCGGCCCACATGCTGCCGGGCGGCGGATGCCCGGTCGTCCGCCGTTCCTGGAGCGCGGGCGAGGCTGTGGGAAGGGCCGCGCACGGGCCGCCGGGCGCCCTCGCCCGCACCCTTTGACTGAGGTGCCCCAAGAGTAGAGTGGCGCTGCGCGCCACAAGCCGGCGAGGGCGCCGGCTTCCCAGGATGAAGTATTGATGCTTGCTCGTCGGTCCGTGGCACGGACACTCCTGTCCGTGCGCCGTTTGCCCGTCTGAACCCCGAACGACAACGAACAACGACCGGGCGCGGATGGCGGCGCGCCCCTCCAAACGGCACGGCAAACGTCGTCGGAGGAGCCGTCCCGAGGAGGGCTGTCAAGCACGACGGAGTGCGAAAGGCCCGCAGCCGTTTCCGTTGGACAGGCCGCACGACGACGGGCGCGAAGCGCAACCTTCCGGGGCGCGGGTGTCCCGGCCGCGCGTTCCGCTCACGGTAGGGATTCGCACCCCCGCGCCGGCGCCGCTTGTGTGCAGCAGGCGCATGGTATATACTACTGCTAACGACAGCCCAGGGGGATGGAGCAGGTCGGATGCGCGACGTTGCGGCGGAGAGGGACGAGCGTGGCATCACAATCCAGCGGGTGGGCGTCCGGGAGATCCACCTGCCGGTTATGATTCGGGAGAAGGGGGGTGGGCACGCGCGAGTGACCGGGGTCTTCCGGGCCTCAGTGGAGCTGCCGCAGCACGAGCGCGGCACGCACATGAGCCGGTTCGTGGAGATCCTCTCCCACTGGTCCAAGCACGCCGTGGCCATGCCCGAGATGCGCGAGATGCTGGGGGAGGTCCGGAGTCGTTTCGACGCCTACGCCGCCCACCTGGACCTTGGCTTTCGCTACTTCCTGGACAAGCGCTCGCCCGCGACCGGACTTCCCTGCCAGCTCGACTACCAGTGCTCCTTCACCGCCAGCGATATTGCCGACGAGTTCGACTTCCTGGTGGGCGTGGAGGTGCCGGTCATCACTGTGTGTCCCTGTTCGCGGGAGATCTCCCAACGGGAAGCCCACAGCCAGCGGGCCATCATTACCGCCAGCGTGCGGGCCCGCGATGAGGAGATCATCTGGCTGGAGGACCTTATCCCCCTTCTCGAGAATCAGGGAAGTGAGCAGGTCTATCCCATGCTCAAGCGGGAGGACGAGAAGCTCATCACCGAGCGCTCCTACGAGAACCCCAAGTTCGTGGAGGACGTTGTACGAGACAGCGTCATCGCCCTGAAGGCCGTGCCGGACGTGGAGTGGTTCTCCGTCTCCTGTGAGAGCTTCGAGTCCATCCACAATCACAGCGCCTACGCCCAGACACAGTGGCCGGCGCCGAGTGCACAGTAGGCCTTCTTGGCAGCGCTGCGGGTGTCATCAGCATATCAGGCCGTGCCGCGCGGAGCGATTGCATGGCTGTTCAGATCGGCATCATCATCGTGCTCGCCATCGCCGCAGTCCTGATCTACAGGGCCGGCGCCAGGTTCGTCAGCTCCCTGATGGCGGGGCAGGCCGAGGGGACCCGGGAGGAGATGGAGATCCCCAGGGAGCCGGTGGAGCCGGTCGGGCCCGTGGGCCCCGACGGGCTCATCGTGCTTTTTGGCGACCGCTTCGTGGACCCCCCGCCCGGGGGCAAGATGGTCAGCCCCAGGCTGCGCTGCTACGCGCCGCTGACCGAGGAGGAGCTGGACGCCCAGCACTGGGCCCTGCAGATCCTCTACGCCTGCCTCGTCGATCTCCACGAGCAGGGCTCCATCGAGATGCGGGTGGTGGACCGACCGGCGACTCTCATGCCCCCCTTCCCGCAGAAGACCTGGGAGCTGCAGCTCTGCCAGGTGGGGCCCATGCCCGAGTCCCCGATCAGCGACGCGCTGGCGGTGGCCTTCGGGCTGCTGCGCAAGCGCTCCCGGGGGCGCGACGAGGATGAGGACAGCCGGCAGTGGGTGACCCTCGATGCCGTCATCGAGCAGGCCCTGAAGACCATGCGCCAGGAGATGACATTCTGGGAGCGCTCCGGGGTCTACGGTGACATCCGCCAGTACGTGGAGTCCGCGCTCATCGCGCAGGGCTATCTCATTGAGCCCGAGCGGCCCACGTGGCTGGATCGGGTGCGCAGCAAGCGGCCCACGCCTCACGAGGAGGGAACTAAGCGGCTGGCGAAGGACGCCAAAGAGCTGCAGAAGCGCCTGGCGGAGTTCCGCCGCCGGCATGGCGGCAACCTGCTCCCCGAGACGCCCCGGGAGACGGAGGCGCTGCGGAACGTGGACACGGCGCTACTGTGCCCGCCCGAGGACGCCCCGGACATCCCGCTCGACGAGGTCCTGCGGCTCTCCATCTACGAGACTCTCATGGCGATTCGCCAGCTCGAGCCCAGCGGCGACGCCGGAGTGTGATTTCATGGAGCGAGGCGAGCTCATCGAGTGGATCATCATCATCGCCATTATCGTGGCGTGGTGGCCGCACCTGTTCCTCGGCTTTGATGTCGGCTGGTACCACGCGCTTATCTACTACGTCAGCCCCATCGTCCTGGCGGTAATCCTGGTCCGCCGCTACCGGCGCATGCAGGAGGGCTTCGAGTACAGCCGCAAGATCGTGGACGCCCAGCACCAGGCGACCGGCGCGAACGTGCTGGGTCGCGATGCGCAGCCGGCCGGCCGGCAGTCGCCCTACCCGGGCGTCTTCCTCCCCGATGACATCGAGGCGGAAGTGGAGGCCCCGTCCGCGGAGGCTGAGGACGAGATGCAGCTCCCGCCCAACATACCCAACGTACCCGACATCCCGGGCATCCCCGAACCCCCGGACGAGGATCAGGCGGAGGAGTAGCGCCACCTGTCAGGAACCCGCGGATCCGGCGGCGCTGCAGCCGCGCCGTTCGCTGGGCCATGAAGCGGCCGGCCTCGGACCGATCGTGAGGCCATTCGCACCTGCCCTCAGCCCTCGGCCGGCCCTACCGTGAGTTTGAACTGCTGCACGTCCTCGCCGACTCCCTCGATGACCGTCCTCACGGTGACCTCGTGCTCGCCCGGCTCCTCCGGCGCTGTGCCGGTAATCTCGCCGGTCTCCGGGTCGATGCTCAGCCACCGCGGCGCCTCAGCCAGCTCCCATGTCGGGTGCTCGATGTCCCAGAACTTGGCGTTGTAGGAGCCCTCATCCTCGATGCTGCGGCAGCGCAGATCGCCCAGGGAGGAGATCGTCTCCGGCTGATAGCGGTACTCGCCACCGCCGGCGACCTCTGTGACCGGCGCAGTGACGATCAGCGGCCGGGGCATCGCGATGTAGTCCGACGGCCCGCTCTCCACGCCCTCCGCGTCCACCGCCACCACGCGGTAGTAGGCCCGGTTGGCGTTCTCGAACTCCAGCTCCGGGCCCACCACCTGGAGCCTCCGCTGGGTCGTCTCCGCCGCGAGGTTGGCGGGCCATGTCTGCCAGCCCTGCGGCTCGCCCTCATTGCCCACCCAGACCTCGTACTCCGTGTCCGAGACCGTGAAGCCCTTCTCGTCGGAGCCGTAGACCTTGTAGCGCACCGGCCGGGTGCCGTATGAGCTGTCCTGCCACGAGATGGTGACGGTGCGCCGCTGCTTGTCCACGCGCCGCGCCAGGTGCACCGGGATGCCCGGTCCGCCGGGCCGGAAGGTCCACGTCTCGCTCCACGGCCCCCACGCGCCGCGGCCATCGCGGGCCCGCACCCGCCAGTAGTAGGTCGTGCCTGGATTCAGCAGGCCCCGGTAGGGCACGGTGTAGGTCGCGGTCCCCTTGTCGGCGGTCCTGGAGATGAGCTTGAAGAAGTTCGGCGACAGCGGCCAGCGCAGGTCCCTGTGCTGGGAGAGGATGAACTGGTAGTCGGCGATCTCATCCCCGTCCGGGTCCGGCGGCTCCGCCCACTCGAAGACGAACTTCGTGCGGTTGAGGGCCTGGCCGTCGGCGGGGAAGATGGGGCGGGCCGGCGCAGCCGGCGGGCGGTTCTCGTCAGTCTCCACCCACTGGTGCGTGATCCGCACCTGCCGCGGGCCGTCGCTCTCGTCCCCGTAGCGGATCGTGTTCTCCCCCAGCTCCAGGTAGGGCATGCACAGCGGCGCCATCTGCAGGTCGTTGCGCACGCTCACCACGCGCAGCACCGCGTCGGGCTCCAGCCGCAGCCGCACCAGGTACTCCAGCCTCATGGCACCCTTGGCGTGCGCGAAGTGCTCGTCGAGGTCAGCCGCTCGCCCGTGCTCCCCCTCGGACAGCTCCAGCGGCACCCACTCCTCGCCGTCCCACGACAACGCGGCCTCCACCTGTCCCTGCGCGCCCACGGACAGCGTGCCGCCGACGATGGCGTAGGGGGCAGCGACGCGGTAGACCAGCTCCCCGCCCTCCGCCCCGGCCCGCACCACGCCGTTGGCCGCGGTCAGCCCCTCCACACTCTCGGTATCCTCGGCGAGGCGCTCCATCGTCAGCCGGGGCGTGAACTCCCACCAGCCGTTGTAGATCATATCAACGACGCGCTCGGCGCTCCCCTCCTCCCAGGGGACGTAGACCTTCCCGCGGCGATCCCACGCCCAGACGAGGGCCTCGCCGGGCCGGAGAGTGAAGGTCATCTCGTGATCGATGTGCGAGCTCAGATCGTTCTCAATCGGAGGCTGGTTGTCACGCGCGTAGAGCGAGGCCGAGAACTCGTCCGTCTGGCGGGAGTCGGCGCGAAGGATGCCGTAGGTGTGGGTGCGCTTCATAAGGTCGTGGTCGCGGCGGATGTCCTCCTCCGCCGCGGGGGTCTCGTTGTCGCGCAGCAGGGTGATGATGTTCTCGTCGCCATCCAGCAGGTGCCAGTCGCCGACCGCGAAGACCTCGGTGATGGAGTGCCCCTGGATTGCCGGGTAGTGGGTGCGCAGCCCGGCGGTCCGCCAGCAGTCGGCCAGCACGTGCGCGTCGTTGCCGCAGAGGGTGTGGCCGAGGATGTTCCACACCTTCACGGGATCGTTGTTGGTCGAGTCCCCGGTGGTGTAGTGCCAGCGGTGCCGGGTCTCCCACCACCACAGCGCCAGCGCCTGATCCAGCTCGCTCTGGTAGGGCGCGGTGACGTGCTCGACAAGCTCGGCGCAGGTGCGCCAGTGGCCGCGCTGGCCGGTGAAGATCCACGGATTCACGACCGGCGCCTCGCCCACGTTCTCGATGCGCACCGAACGCATCGGCTCGAAGCCCTGGCTCCAGGCCTGGTAGCCGATGGGATCGCGCGTGGTGGGCCCGTCGAGCGTGCCGCCCATGGTGATGGCGTACTCGTGGCCGGACTGGGTGACAAGCTCCTCGTGCCTGCGAGGAGTCTGCGCGAGGGGCGCGGCCTCAGCCATCAGAATCGCCACCAGGACCGACAGCACCATTCGCGTGCGCACGCCGCCACCTCCCGCCTCAGATCTCCAGCACCATGCCCTCCTCGGGCACGAACTGGTGCAGATACTCCGATGATTGTCTGAGCTCGTCCAGCAGCTTCTCCTCGGTCTTCGTGGAGCCGGGTATGATCTCCGCGATCAGGTAGATGTGATCGACCGGAGCCATGACCTCCGCGAAGCGCGAGTCCTCGAACTGTCGGTGAGCCTGCTCCAGCGCCTCCAGGATCGGCGGGATCTGCACGTGTCCGAGCTCGTTGAGCTCCTCTGTGAAGGCCCAGTGAGCGCTGGCGTCGGGGGTGGTCTGCTGCAGGTGAACGATCTCCGCCACGGCCCCAAAGCGCCGGCACCACGCCACGTAGTCCAGGTCCTGGCCCTCCAGCCCGTAGTGCATCCCGGCCTGGTGGCCGACGTCGAGGGTCAGATAAACGGGGCAGCCCTGGTCATTGTCGCGGTTGACGGCCAGCATGAACTCCTCCGCCTGCTGCAGCGTCCAGGGCACCTCGCTGGGGATGTACATCTGCTCCTCATACAGGGCGCCGATCCCCTTGCGGGCGGCGGCGCGCGAGAGCTCCCGGAAGATGCTCTGCACCCGCCCGACCGCACTCTGATAGGCGCGCTCGTCCTCCATCACCTCCACCGGGATGGCGTCCCAGTGCCCGCCCACCCGGTCGGTGCCCATGGCCAGCGCGATGTCGCAGCAGTCCAGTATCCACTGCTTCATGCGCTGCCGCGCCGCGGGATGGCTGTGGGAGAGCCCGTGGAAGCGATGGGTGGCAACCCCGGTGTAGATGTCCGTGATGGTCACCCCGTAGCGCTGCGCCTCAGAGCGCACCTGCCTTGCGGTCTCCATCTGGTAGTCCGGATCCCCGGAGAAGAACGGGTCCAACACGTCGGCGCAGAACTCATGGTTGCGGAAGCCCATCTCGCGCGTCAGGCGCATCCAGTTGCCCGGCCGCTCCCAGCGCCGGGTGATGAACGCACCGTTGATGCCCAGCTCGATGTGAACCTCTCGTGCCATCGTCTCACCCTTGTCATCAGCCCGACGCCAGGTAGTCCATGCGCCTCTGGCCGTCGATGTGCACGAAGCGAATATCCCGCGTCATCGTGATCTGCCGCTGTGCGGCCGCGGACAGTGATCGGGCGTGCCGCGTCATCGGTGTGCACCGTCATGATCGAGGCGGAGGGCTCTCCGGGGGCGTCCTCCCGGATGGCGCGCAGGAAGAAGGCCAGCACCAGGGCGAGGCCGACCAAGATCAGCAGCACCAGGCAGGCTCTGCTGCCCGCAACCTCCACCCCGATATCCCCCTCCTCGACCCTCATGCCGTAAGCCCTGGCGCGCCTCTGTGTCTCCTCCCGCACGCGCTCCTCCCACGCAGGCTCGTCGGGAGGAGGAGGCGGAGGCCTGGTCTCGACCTCAACCCCTACGGTCTCGGGCACGGTATGCGCCCGCTGCAGCGCTGCCAGGTCCTCATCGATGTCCTGGATCGCGGCCGCCGCCTCCCGCTCGCTCATCTCGCGGAGGCGCTCCGCGTCGCTCTCTTGCATGCGTCTCCTGGTGCGGGCGACTGCCCCCGTGCCCGGAATCTCCATGCCGGCGACCCCGGCGATCTCGGCGGGCTCTGGAATCTCCGGGACTGAACTGGCCGCCTTCGCGGGCTCAGCAGCCTCCGGGACGTCCTCGCCGCCGACCGTACCCTCGGCCCTCGCGGTCTCCATGATCTCCGCGAGCCGCCGCGGCACCGGCGCCCGCTCCCCGCAGTACTGGCAGAACGTGGCACCCTCGGGTAGCTCTCTGCCACAACTGGTGCAGCGCATCGCTTCTCCACCCCCCGCGGCTGAATCAGTGCATGATCTGCCCGCCGGTGACGTTGATCGCCTGCCCGGTCATGTAGCTGGCAGCGTCCGAGGCCAAGAAGACCACCACGTTCCCGACGTCCTCGTAGGTGCACCCCCGCCTCATGGGCACCTGCTCCACGTACCTCTGGCGCACCTCGTCCTCGGTGATACCCCACCGCTCGGCGTACTGGGCGTAGAGGCTGTCCACCCACAGCGGCGAGTCCAGCAGGTTGCCCGGGCACACTGAGTTCACGCGGATGCCATGCTCCGCGAACTCCAGCGCCAGGCTCTGGGTGAGGCCGATCCCCCCGAACTTGCTGGAGGCGTAGGCGGAGTTCTTGAAGCTGCCCTTCTTGCCGGACTTGGAGTTGATCTGGATGATGGCGCCAGGGGCGCCCAACTCCATCATCTTCGAGGCCGCGTGCTTGGCAACGATGAAGTAGCCCACCAGGTTGACCTCCATGACCTTCCGCCAGTCGGCGACCTCGAAGTCCGGCGTGTCCCCCGAGATCAGGATGCCCGCGTTGCTGACCACGATGTCGAGACCGCCCAGCTCCCGCGCGCACCGCTCGATGCCCGCCGCCACCGACTGCTCGTTGGTGACATCCATGTCCATCGCCATGGTGCGCCGGCCGGTCTGGGTCGCCACGTTGCTGGCCGTCTCCTCGGCGCCCTCCAGGTTGATATCGCCGATGCACACATCGCAGCCCTCCGTCGCCAGCCGCAGGGCCAGCGCCTCCCCCAGCCCCTGCGCGCCGCCGGTGACCAGCGCCACCCGGTCCTCCAGGTGTCTGCACGGCCCCTGAGCAGGACTGGGGCAGCCGCGGACGTGTCGCCGCAGCAGCGTCTCCTCGGCCGCCTTGGTCCACGCCCCCGCCTGGTCGAGCTGCTCCGCCACCTCCGGCTCCACGTCCGCGAGTTCCTCCAGTGGCGTCAGCGGGAGGTCGCGCACGTGCGGATAGATGACCGCCTTGCCGGTCAGGTCGCCCTCCTTCACCGCTCGGAGGCCCTCCCAGACCGCGCCGATCCCGCCGATGGCCGCCACCGCGCGATTGGGGGCCAGCTCCCCGCGGTCGGTCATGTCGATGGTGGTCTGCAGGTCCTCGATGGCCGAGCCGCTGGTGCCGGTGTAGCGGACGCCCTTCAGCGCCACGTCGGAGACGTCCATCTCCACCATGGTGCCGCGTGCCACGCCCGCGAAGATGTTGTACATGCCCCTCTCGCCCAGGTATCCGGCGCTCTGGCCGATGACCGGA
>JAYENL010000209.1:0-6969 GCA_034722055.1 Armatimonadota bacterium | reverse complement strand
TGGGAGGGCGAGAGCGCCACGGACCGCCCTCGCATGGGCGAAGGCCGGTGACTGCAAGCTACAAGCGGCAAGCCGCAGGCTGCAAGCCCACGGCCAGGCCCCTCCTGCCCCGTGGGCAGGTTGCCAGCCGGCGGCAATACGGTCCTTTTCCGTGGGGCAGGCATCCCTGCCTGGCAATGTCGTTGAGCATGAGTTGTCGTTCGCCGGTTGCCAATTGCCGATTTCCAAGTGCCGCCGCTGCATAGGAGGCGATGACAGTGCCCGACTCACCCTACAACACTGAAGGCCTGCCGCACATCACCGCCGGCGTCGCGAAGCGCGCCATCACCCCCGAGGGCGACGTCCCGCTGGCGGGATACTACCACGAGCGCATCGGCTCGCGGGTCCGCGACGACCTGCACTGCCGCGCGCTGGTGGTGGAAGAGGGCGACTGCCGCATCTGCATCGTGTCCCTGGACCTGATCGGTATTGCCCGTGACTGGGGCGACACGGCGCGCGAGATGATCGTGGAGCGGACCGGTATTCCCGCGGACCGGATTCTGATCTGCGCCACCCACACGCACACGGGCCCGCCGGTGCGCCAGGGAAAGTGGGAGATGGCGCAGGAGTGGATCGATGCGCTCCCCACCATGATCGCCGACACCGCCGAGCAGGCCGCGCAGGAGACCTTCGACGCCCTGCTCTTCCCCGGCCGCCAGGAGGAGTACTACCTGGCCAGCAACCGCCTGGGGCGCACCCGTGATGGCGATGAGATCTTCTCCAGCACGGGAGTCATCGGCCATGCCGGCCCGGTGGATGGCGAGATGCTGACCCTGGGCGTGCGGGAGCATGATGGCACGCTGCGCGGGATGCTGGTCAACTACCCCATGCACGTGGACGTCATCGGTGGCGGGAGCGCGGACTTCGTCTCCGCCGACTGGCCCGGCATCATGGCGGAGTCAATCGCCGGCGTCTACGGCCAGCAGGCCATCACACTCTTCGCCAATGGCTGCTGCGGCGACATTAACCACCGCCTGTGGCACGAGACCCGGCAGCCGACGGAGGGTGAGCATAAGGCTCTCCAGATGGGGCGTGCCCTGGCCGGCCTGGCGGTCAACGCGGTCGAAGATGCCGAGCCGACGCAGCAGACGGGCTGCGGCTCGAAGCTCGAGGACCTGCAGATCCCCTACTACACGCGCGACGAGCAGCTCATGGCCGAGGTCGAGGCCCTGAAGCAGCGCGAGGACCTGGAGTACTTCGAGGAGGCCACCGTCCGCGCGGTGGAGCGCTGGGACCGCGATGGCGAGATCGCGCACGTCCCGCTGCAGGTCATGCGCCTGGGGGACCTGATGTTCGTGGGGCTGCCGGGCGAGATCTTCACGAGGTGGGGGCTGGAGATCAAGCGCTGGTCGCCGACTCCGTGGACCTTCGTGATCGAACTGGCGAACGAGTCGCTGGGCTACATACCGACCTCCGACCAGGCCATGCGGGGCGGCTATGGCGCCAAGCCCATCCTCTCGCGCCGGCTCATCGCCGACGCCGGCCGGCGGATGGCCGACTGGGTGCAGGTCGCCATGTGGCAGGTCTGGGACGAGGAGGCCCCCACCGACCGCCCCCGGATGGGCGAGGGCCGGTGACTGCAAGCTACGAGCGGCAAGCTGCAGGCCGCAAGCCAACGGCTACGGCCCCCGCCCTGCGTCGTGGCGCAGGCTTCCAGCCTGCGGTCATGGCGATTGCGAACGACAACGGCCGGCAGGGCGGGCACGCCGCCGCTCCGTACGACAACGAGTTGAGCGCGGCCTGCCAAGGTCGTACGGAGGGGCGGGCTGCCTAGCCCGCCCTGCCTTGATGCACACCGTGGCGGAGGCTTCCGGCCTGCGGTCGTTCGTCGTTGGAGGGGCCGGACCACTGTCCGGCCCGCCGTTCCCCCGGAGACCTTCGGTCTCATACGAAGGGGGTGGCGACGGCATAGCAGTCGCCGGGGAGGCCGCCGTTGCGCGTGAACCTTGACACGATCGACGCACCAGAAGCCGTTGCCATGCCCTACGGAGGGGCGGGCTTTGTAAGGGCGGGCAAGGAAGCCCAGCCCTCCTGGCCCGCCGGGTCCTTGACGTCGTTCCGTTTGGAAGGGCAGGCCTCCGTTCCCGCCCCAGCCGTTGTCGTTGGCGGGTCGAGCGGGCCTACGGCCCGCAGGCGGGCGGGGGCGCCCGCCGGAGACCTTCGGTCTCACACCATTGTCGAGCGATTCGAGGGAGAAGACCACGGGAGACGGCCACGAGTCGGGGCGGGGAGGGGGAGGACAACGACAAACGGCGCACGCACAGGAGTGTGCGGAGGCTCGCAAGCGAGCCAGGTTGCGCAGTTCCCTGTGGGAACGTGCGTGCCACGGAACGGCAGGCGACCCGCCACCTTCGCGTGGGTCGGGCTTCCGGAGATCGCAAGCGATCTCACCGACAACGGTGAACGACGTGCGGAGGAGGGCCTCCGCACCACGGACACGACCGTTCGGGGACCCGCAGGCGGGGGCGCCCGCCGCCCCCGCATCATTGTCGAGCGGTTCGAGGCGGAGGATGGCAGGACAACCGGGAGAGGAGCGATGCGATGAAGAAGCTGCGAGTCGGAATATTGGGGCTCCGGCGGGGGTACAGCCACCTGCGGAACTTCATGCGTGTGGAGGGGGCCGAGGTCATCGGCGGCGCCGACCGCGTGGAGCGCATCCGGGAGCGCGCCCAGGAGGCCGCGCCGGATGTGCCCATGGTCGAGGAGTACGAAGAGCTTCTCGAGATGGAGCCGGATGCTATCGCCGTCACCACCAACGGCCGCATGCAGGCGAAGCAGGCCATCCAGGCGCTGGAGGCCGGCTGCCACGTCATGTCCGAGGTGCCGGGCGCCTTCACGGTCGAGGAGGCCCACCACCTGGTAGCCGCCGTCCAGGCCAGCGGGAAGCAGTACATGCTGGCGGAGAACTCGGCCTTCCTGGACTTCCTGCGCTACTGGCGCAGGTGGGTTATCCAGCGGCGCCTGGGGGAGGTGTCGCTGGCGGAGGGCGAGTACCTGCACTACCTCCCGGCCACCATGATGGGGCCTGAGAACACCCGCTACACGCCCGCGCAGTGCGCCGAGGAGGGGATCACCGACGTGGTGCCCTGCTGGCGGGCCGATCAGCCGCCCATCCAGTATCTCACGCACGATCTCGGGCCGCTGCTGGAGGTGCTGGACGACCGCGTGGTCTCGGTGGCGTGCCGCGAGGGGCCGTGGTGGCAGACCCAGGCGCCCCTGCGCGCCGACGGGCAGATCGCGCTGTTCCAGACCGCAGCCGGCCGGCTGATCAAGATTACGGTCAGCCTCAACACCGTGCGCCCCGGCTCCCACAACTACCGCCTCTTCGGCACCCTGGGCAGCGCGGAGTGGTACTCGCACGAGGGCTTCTGCCGCATCTGCGACCGCGACCGTGAGGAGCGGGATGGCTGGGAGTGTGTGCCCATCGGTACCGCCGCCCCGGATGACGACAGGACCGTCGGCCACGGGGGCACGGACATCAAGACCGCCTACTACTTCACGAAGGCGCTCCTGGACGACCGCCCGGTGCCCATCGACGTCTACCGCATGTGCGACTACACGGTGCCGGGGATCGTCGCCGCCCGCTCCGCGGAACAGGGCGGTCAGCCCATTACTGTTCCGGACATGCGCACAGGTCCCCGCGGCCGGACCGAGTTCTGGGAGCACGTCTCGCTGCCGGAGGCGGAGCCGGAGCGGTGGGACTACGAGTCGCCGGCCGAGGTCCGGTTCTGATCTGCCGCCTGAAGTTGATTCCTGGAGGAAGACCAACCGCCGGCGGCTAAGTTCTCCCGAGATTGAGCCTGGACTGACGAGGAGGCGCACATGGGCGAAGATGAGCGGAATCTGGTGGGGAGAACGGTGGAGATGGCGGGGCTGGTGGAGTACCAGGAGGGCGCGGTGGTCAGCCGCACGATCATCGAGCGTGAGGCCGGCACGGTGACGCTCTTCGCGTTCGGCGAGGGGCAGGGCCTGAGCGAGCACACCACGCCCTACGATGCGCTGGTGTACGTTCTCGATGGCAGCGCGGAGATCACCATCGCGAATCAGACGCATACGGTGGCGGCGGGGCAGATGCTGATCCTGCCCGCGGACGTGCCGCACGCCCTGCAGGCCGATGAGGCATTCAAGATGCTGTTGGTTATGATCAAATCGTGACTGGCACGACTGGCGAGTGCTGTACGCATGCCGTTCCCCGTAGCTGGCAGCTCACATGAGGTGACGACATGATCGAGCCGGCGTGGATCTCCCATCCGGATGAGGTTGATGAGAGGGTCGAGGAATGGTCGGAGAGCCATCCCGACATCCTCCTGGCGGAGAGCAAGCAGCAGTTCGCCGGCAGGCCGGTGTGGGCGCTGACGGTCACTGACCGGTCGGTCGATGACGCCGGCAAGCGCAAGATGATGGTCACCAAGCCGCACGCGCACGAGCCGGCGCCGATCGCGGGGCAGATGAATGTGATCAGCCAGCTCCTGACCGGCGAGACCTTCGATGGCCGGCCCTCGGAGTTCGACAACGAGCGCGTGCTGCGGGAGTGCCTGCTGGTGTTTATGCCCGACGCGAACCCCGACGGCACGGCGCGCGCGCCGGTGGAGGCCTGGGACGGCAGCGGGTACACCAACGAGGAGTTCTGGGCCTGGATGCGCGGGCCGGACCCGGAGACGGGGGAGATGTGGAAGCGTGTGGACATCTTCGACGAGCGGGAGGAGGAGAACCTGCCCGAGCGTATCGGCATCGTCTACGAGCAGATCGACGAGCACCGGTGGGTGGAGCCGAACCGCCATCACGCCTCCTCGTTCTTCCAGTGGATCTTCGAGATGCTGGATCGCCACGAGGACTGGGACCAGCTCCTCAACCTCCACCAGACCGAGTTCGTGAACTCCCCGCACAATGCGATGGTCATCCTGCCGTGCCTCTACGATGAGCTCGACCCGGCGCTCCAGCGCTACTGCATGGGGTGGGCGGAGGACATCGTGGCGGCCTGGGGCGATGTCGAGGGCGCCAGCCCCATGCAGGAGATCAAGCCGCTGGGCTACACCGGCCAGCAGCGGCAGTACTTCGTGGAGCGCTGGGGGGACCTGTATGGCAGGTTCGCGATCCTCACCTCCGAGATCCAGAACAACAGCCCGCGGACGCCGCCCGCCCTGCAGCAGCGGCTCAACGAGGTGGCGATCCGGGCGAGCATCGAGCGGCTGCTGGAGCAGGGAGCGTAGGTTAGGCAGGCTTCCAGCCTGCCATCGTCTCAGAGGCTTGCAGCCCGTCCTGTTCGGAGGACAACCTGCAGCGCATGGAGGAGAGAGAGCCATGACAAGGATAGCTCTGACCGCACTGATGCTGAGCGTGGCGGTGATGGCGATGGCACAGGAGGATGCGACCGTCTGGGTAGCGTCGCCCTGGCAGCGGGTGCTCAAGAACACCCCGCCGGGGGAGCAGCGGACCGCGCGGCTGCAGGCCGCAGCGAACGAGTACGAGCCCTTCCGGCTCATCGTGCACGCCGGCGACCGGCCGCTGGAAGGCGTGAACGTCCTCGCCAGCAGTCTCAGCGGCCCCGGCGGGGCCATCTCGGCCTACAACATCCAGCTCTTCCGCGCCCACTACGTGCATATCACCGAGCCCAGCCATCGCACCGAGAACCCCGTGGGCTGGTACCCCGATGCGCTGATTCCGTTCGCTGACCCACAGACGGGCGAGGAGCTGGCGGGGGCCACTTACGACGCCGCACCCTTCGATGTGCAGCCGGGGGAGAACGCCGAGGTCTGGTGCGACCTCTTCGTGCCGCCAGGGACGCGGCCGGGGCTGTACCACGGCACGGTCACGGTGTCCTCGGGGAACGTGGAGCTGGCGCGGGTGCCGGTGGAGCTGCGGGTGTGGGACTTCGAGCTGCCCGCCGAGATCGCCATGCGCTCCAACTTCGGCGGCCTGGGCAGCCGCGTGGCGAACGTCATCGGCATGGAGGTCGGCACAGAGGAGTTCGCGGCCATCGAGGACCTCTATATCCAGGCGCTGCTCGACCACCGGGCCATCCCCAGCTCGCTGGGCGACATCTGGCCCGACTGGAGCGAGGAGGAGGGCATCCAGGAGGATGGAGAGGCGCAGCGGCTGCAGCGGCTCGTGGAGGAGCAGCATGTCAACGCCCTGCGCATCCCGTTCCGCTATCGGGATGAGCCGGAGAGGTGTAAGGCCTACCTCGCGGACATTGCGGACTGGCTGCGCGAGTTGGGCTACCTGGACCTGGCCTACATCTACATGAAGGATGAGCCCAACGATGCCGAGGAGTACGAGATTGTCCGGCAGCAGGGGGCGCTGATCGAGGAGGCCGACCCGGAGATCGCCCGGATGTGCACCGAGCAGACCGTCACCAGCAATCCCGAGTGGGGCGACCTCTACGGCGCCGTGGACATCTGGTGCCCGCTGTGGGGGCTGTGGGATGAGCCCACGGCAAATGAGCGGCTGGAGCTGGGGGAGAGGCTGTGGAGCTACACGGCGCTGTGCCAGGGCCCGGAGGGCACGCCCTGGTGGCAGATCGACATGGAGCCGCTGAACTATCGCGCCCCCTTCTGGGTGAGCTGGCACTACGATATCACGGGCTTCCTGTACTGGTCGAGCGTCTACTGGAACTACGATGGCATGGAGGGCGTGTGGGAGCGGCCGGCCTTCCGCGACAGGTTCTGGGGCGAGGGCATGCTGCTGTATCCCGGCCCGCCGGCGGGCATCGACGGCCCGGTGCCGTCGATGCGGCTGAAGCTGGTCCGCGAGGCCATGGAGGACTACGAATACATGGTGATGGCCGCTGCGAAGGGGGGCCGCGGCGGCGTGCGGGTGGTCATGGGCCGGGAGGCCATGACCGTCGCACGAGAGGCCGCTCCTGAGCAGCGGGTCAACGAGATCGCCGCGGAGGTTGCCACCTCCTTCCAGGATTGGAGCCGCGAAGCC
>JAYENL010000208.1:0-28888 GCA_034722055.1 Armatimonadota bacterium | reverse complement strand
GGGCATCATCTGACCTCCTCGGGAGACCGAAAGGCTCCGATGATCGCTCACCAACAGGTGCGCCACGACCTGACTGAGAACCTTCCCGCCAAGCCGAAAAAGGCGCATAACTTAGGTTCCAGCCTGCGGTCGCCGGGGATTGCGAACGACAACGGCCGGCGGCGTGGGCACGCCGCCGCTCCGTACGACAAGACCAGCAACGCTGGGCATGGAGTTCGCACGGGCCGTGGCGCAGGCTTTCAGCCTGCGGTCGTTTCCTGCATCATGAGAGGCACAGGGAGGGTTCGAGGCATGCGCACGATCACGCTGATTCTCACACTGCTGGTGGTGACCGCGATGACAGTCGGAGCACAGGAGTTCGAGCCGGCCGAGCCGTACCCGGCCTACGCGCACGAGACCATCGAGGACCAGCCCTACACGGTGGGTGAGCTGCTTTACTCCGACGACTTCTCCGGCGACCTGTCGAACTGGGTAGCCGAGGGCGATGTGGAGCCGCGCATCACCGAGGGCCGCATGGAGCTGCGGACGCTCACGGGCCTCACGGTGTGGTTCAGGGAGAAGCTGGAGGGGAACGTCCTCATCGAGTACGAGCGGCAGGCGGAGGCCATGGCCGGCGAGTGCGACTTCTCCCGGGACCTCAACTGCTTCTGGCAGGCCAACGACCCCGAGCATCCCGACGACTTCTGGGCCCGCTCACAGTGGCGCAACGGAATGTTCGGCAACTACGACACGCTGACCCAGTACTACGTGGGCTACGGGGGTGGGAATAACACCACCTGCCGATTCCGGCGCTACACCGGCCAGTCCCCCCGGCCCGACCCCATCCACCACTACGACGGCAATCCCCACTACCTCATTGTTCCCACGCACGTGTACCGCTTTCAGCTCGTCTACTTCAACGGCCTGGTGCAGTTCATCCGCGACGGCGAGGTCATCTTTGAGCTGGACGATCCCGAGCCGTACGAGTCCGGCTACTTCGGCTTCCGGACCACGCACAACCACGAGTTCGTGGACAACTTCCGCGTCTGGCGGCTGGAGCCGAAGGAGTAGGCGCGGGCGCGCCTACGCGGGGATGATCCCAACTGCCGAGCAGTCTGACGAGGGGGCACGGGCAGGATGGCGACCAGAACGCTGATTGCGTGCGCGGTGATCGTGGTCGGGCTGGTAGCAGCGGTGATGTGGCTGCGCGCCCGCCACCGGGTCGAGCTGAGGGTCGGGGGCCTGTATTCGGTGGACAGCGGGGAGGGCTTCTTCCAGGTCGCGAAGATACTGGCCCTCGACGAGAGTGCTGTGCATGTGCGCCTGTATGCCAACCGCTTCGAGGAGCGGCCTGAGGACGTCGATCCCTCGGTCCTGCGCCTCCGGAGCGCGCATCAGCAGGACAGCCCCGGCATCGGTCACATGCCGGTCACCAGAGAGGTCCTCTCTGCCTCCCGCCCGGTGTTCCTGCGCCAGGTGCCGGTGGAAGAGGAGGAGCTGGAGGGCTATCGGATGTGGCAGGACTCCGGCGGCGGTGTCTGGGGCACAGAGTAGGGCGCGCGCTGCAACAGCCGTCCGAGCCGGCGGCCGGCTGGCTTCGTGAGATGCTGAACCAGGTGGAGGCGGGTGATGCAGAAGAGGTCCTTCTTCACGGAGCTGGGCGAACGCCTGTCGGACCCCTCGTCGCGGTCTCTCAGGAGAGTGCTGACGGGCTTCTGGGTTCTGTCGATTCTGCTCGGGGTGGGCGCGGCAGTCCTGGTGATTACCAGTCGCAGGCTCGCACTCGGGCAGATCGACGAGCATGAGCCGCTGGCCGGCTACGCGCTGCCCGCTGGCCTCTCATTCGCCTCCCAGTATGTGGACGCCACGCTGGGGATGGGATATGGCACCACGCTCACGGCCTTGCTGCTCATGCTGGGCTTCCCGGTCACCCAGGTGGTCCTCGCCGTCCTGCTGCAGCAGCTTATCGCCGGTGGCATCGCCTCCATCACGCACCACGCTCTGGGCAACGCCGACCTCCGTCCCGGCAGCTTCCACTTCCGGCTGGCGATGCTGCTCGGGGGCCTGGCTGTGGTCGGCAGCTTCATGGCCGCTACGGTGGCACGCTGGACTGACCTGATCTCAGTCAACGGATGTGAATGTCGCCTCCGTCACCGTGTCGCTGCCGCGGGTGATGGTCAGCGTGCCCACGACCACGCAGTTGCCGTCGGTCTCGGCCTTCAGCGCCGGCCCCTGATGCCTCTCGGGATTGCACAGCCCGACGCGGACGGTGCGCTTCGGTCCTCACATCGGACGCGCTTCAGAGCATGTACCGGCTCAGGTCCTCGTCGCCGGCCAGGTCCTTGAGCTGCGCCCGCACGTAGTCGCCGTCCACGGTGATGGCCTGCCCCGAGACCTCCGGGGCCTCGAAGGACAGCTCCTCCAGCAGCCGCTCCATCAGGGTGTAGAGCCGCCGGGCGCCGATGTTCTCGGTGGTGTCGTTGACATCCTGGGCGATGCGGGCCACCTCGTCGAGCGCCTCCTCGGTGAACTCCACGCTCACGCCCTCCGTGTCCAGCAGCTCCGTGTACTGGCGCACCAGCGAGTTCTCCGGCTCCACCAGGATGCGCCGGAACTCCTCTCCGGAGAGGCTGTCGAGCTCCACGCGGATGGGCAGCCGCCCCTGCAGCTCGGGGATGAGGTCGGAGGGGCTCGAGCTGTGAAAGGCCCCCGCGCAGATGAACAGAACGTGCATGGTGTCGCACGGCCCGTACTTGGTCTGCACGGTGGAGCCCTCGATGATGGGCAGGATGTCGCGCTGCACGCCCTCGCGAGAGACGTCAGGTCCGTGGGACGAGGATTCCCGCCCTGCCACCTTATCCAGCTCGTCGAGGAACACGATGCCGGACTGCTCAGTGCGCTCGATGGCGTCGCGGGCGATGGCGTGGCTGTCGATGAGCCGCTGGGCCTCCTGATTGGTGAGCACCTCGCGGGCCTCGGCCACGGTCATCCGCCGCGTGGTGCTCTGGGAGGGGAAGATGTTGCCCAGCATCTCCTGCATATTGAAGCCCATCTCCTCCATGCCCTGTGGGGAGAAGATCTGCAGGTTCTGGACCGAACCGCCCTCCTTCACCTCGATCTCGATCTCCTCGTCCTCCAGCTCCCCGCGCTCCAGCCGCTGGCGGGTGTACTCCCGCACCTTCTGGTGCTGCTCGCGCTGCTTGCGCTCCCGCTGCTGCTGAGCGGCGGCCTGCTCGGGCGTCTGCTGCTGGGTCCCATGGACGCCCGGCATCTGCCACGGCAGCTCCGCCGCCGGTCCGCCGCCGGCCAGCCTCTCCAGCAGCCGCTCCTGCGCCAGCCGCTCTGCCTCCGGGCGCACCTTGCGGAGGTGCTCCTTCTCCACCATACGGTAGGCGATGTCCACCAGGTCGCGGATGATGGACTCCACGTCGCGGCCGACGTAGCCCACCTCCGTGAACTTGGTGGCCTCCACCTTGATGAAGGGGGCCTTCGCAAGCTGCGCCAGGCGCCGCGCGATCTCGGTCTTCCCCACGCCCGTGGGGCCGATCATCAGGATGTTCTTGGGGATGACCTCGTCGCGCAGGTCCTCGGCGATGTGCTGCCGTCGCACGCGGTTGCGCAGCGCGATGGCCACCGCCCGCTTGGCGTCATCCTGCCCCACGATGTATCGATCCAGCGAAGCGACGATCTCTCGCGGCGTCATCTCACTGGCGAGGCTTGGCACGTCCTGGTCTCGCTCCACTCTCAACATCGCAATCTCCTACCGTGACGTCGAGATGATGCCTCGTTTGTAATTCACCTGTGTTCCGTGTCAGGGGCGCTGTTCTCACCTTCGGGAGGTTGCCCGCGCCCCAGTCCGCGCTCTCAAGACTGCTACTCCGCCGGCAGCTCGTGAACGGTGACCTCCTCATTGGTGTAGACGCAGACCTCACCCGCGATGTGCAGGGCCGTCTCCGCGATCTCTCGGGCGCTCATGTCGGTGTGGCGCAGGAGGGCCTTGGCCGCAGCCGTGGCGTAGCCTCCGCCGGAGCCGATGGCCATGACGTCCTCGTCGGGGATGATAAGGTCCCCGGTGCCCGAGACCAGGAAGATGTCATCCTCATCCGCCACCAGCAGCAGGGCCTCGAGCTGCCGCAGGACCTTGTCGGTGCGCCACTGCTTCACCAGCTCCAGGCAGGCCCGCGGCAGATTCCCGTTGTACTCGTCCAGAGATTGCTCCAGCCGCTCGAAGAGCGTCAGCGCATCGGCGACCGCGCCGGCGTACCCGGCCATGACCTGCCCGTCGCGCATGGTGCGCACCTTCTGCGCGGAGCGCTTCACGATGGTGTCCTCGATGCTCACCTGACCATCGCCCGCCATGGCGGTCCTTCCGTGCCGGCGGACGACGGCTACTGTCGTTGCGCGTGTCATTTCTCCTCCTTCGAATCGGCCCTTCCCGTCCCGGGCGGGGACTCCTGCGTGGCCTGCGCCTCGGCGAGCGGGTGGGCAGCGCTGTAGACCTGCTTCATGCGCTCCGTGGTCAGGTGCGTGTAGATGCCCACGGTGCTCAGCGACTTGTGCCCCAGCAGCGCCTGGATCGAGCGCAGGTCGGCGCCGCCATCAAGCATGTGCGTGGCGAAGCTGTGGCGGAAAGCGTGTGGTGTGACGCGACTGCTGGCGGCCGTCTGCAGGACGTACTTGTCCACGCGCTGCTGCACCGCCCGCACGGACAGCCGCCCCCCGCGGCTGCTCAGGAAGACCGCGGCCTCGTCCTGCGCCCCCGTCTTCCGCAACAGCTCCCTGCGCCCGCCGGTGATATAGCGGCGCAGCGTCCTCGCGGCGCGGTCGCCCATGAGCACGATGCGCTCGCGGTTGCCCTTCCCGATGACCCGCACCTGCTGATGGGAGAGGTCCAGGTCATCGCGGTCCATTGCCACCAGCTCGCTGACCCGCACACCGGTGGCGTAGAGAACCTCCAGGATCGCCCTGTCGCGCTGGCCCACCGGCGTCGTCTCGTCCGGGGCCTCCAGGAGCTGCCCGACCTCGTCCTGGTAGAGGTGCTCGGGCAGGTGCGAGTCCTGCTTGGGTGTGGGAGCAATGGCGGCCGGGTTCTGCGAGACCGCGTCCTCCTGCAGCAGGTAGCGGAAGAATGACCGCAGCGCGGCCAGCTTGCGGGCCATGGTTGACTTCGCGTAGCGCCTGCGCGCCAGATCGGCCAGGAAGCGGCGGATGGTCCGGTAATCGACCGAACCCCAGTCATAGGCCCGCTCCTCCCCCCACTGGGCGGACAGGAAGTCCACGAACTGGATGACGTCCGCGGAGTAGGCCTCCGCCGTGGCCGGCGCGAGCTGTCGGACGTCGGTGAGGTAGCGCAGAAAGCCGTCCTGCCATCCGGCGTGCATGGTCCTCGACCCCTGGTGCGATGTGCTGCTGCAATGCGGCCGGTCTGCCCCCATGATACCTCATGGCGCCGGCGGACGGAAGGCCTGAAGGCGACCGGGTGCGAATCCGCGATGCCCGCCGAATGCGCGCATTGGCAGCTCAGGACGCTTGTGCCAAGAATCGAGCTATCCGTGGCGCAGGCTTCCAGCCTGCGATGGTCTGATCACGCGCATTGGTAGGCACGATGCCTGCCGCACGTCCGCTTCAGCTCAGCCCTCCGCCTCCGCGAAGCTGCGAATCCCCGCCATGGCCGCCTCGATCTGCCGCTCGCGCCGCTCGTATTTGGACTTTCCCTCATCCTCCGGGTGCTCGGGGAGCATCCCGAAGTTCGCCTGCAGCATCCGGCCATCCTCGGTGGGCACGTGCGCGAGCTCTCGCAGCAGCGCGCCGGTCAGGCAGTCGGCCGGCGGCACACCCGGCTCCTCGCCTCGCGCCAGAGAGGCCGCAGTCAGGCCCGCCACGGCCCCCGTGGCCAGCGCCTCCGGGTATCCCGCCACGCCCACGAGCGTACCGCACGCCACGGCCCGCGGCGTCTGCCGAAGCTGCAGCGTGGGCAGCAGCGCCTCCTGGCCCGGCAGCCACGGCAGGCGATACACCAGCCCCTCCCGCGCGATCGTCACCTCTGCAAGCGCAGGAACCGCCGCCAGCGCCTCCCGCTGGGCCTCGGACGCGAGCGCCGTCACAAAGTGAACAACGTGCCAGGCCGAGTGCTCCCGATCGTCGGGCAGCAGACTAACGGCCGGCTCAGGGCCGGTCTCCTCACCGCCCCGTGGCCCCCGCAGCGCGCGGGCGATCAGCTCCCCGGGAGCCCCGGCCATGCGCTCCACCGGGTCCTCCTCATCGGCGAGGATGGTATCGTCCGCCAGCTCCGGCGGTGTGTGGCGCTCTGCGGAGGCGACGAGACGCGCGATCTCCTCCGCCTGCACCTCGGTGAGCGGGATGAACAGCACCGGATCCGCTCCTGGGTAGGGGGCCGCCCAGGTGCCTGCGGACTCATCCAGGCCCTCGATCATGGGCGGCCGGCCGATGTATCCGAAACGGAACAGCGTGCCGCTGGCGGCGTGTATCGCGCGCGCCAGCGGCGACCTCGTAGCGGGGCCGGTGGCTATGACCACCACGCCATCGGGCAGCGCCGGCACCTCCTGGCGGGCCACCTGGATCAGGTCATGGGCCGTTACGCGCTCGGTCACCGAGTCAGCGAACCCGTCGCGATCGACGCTGAGGCTCTCCTGGCCGGTGGCGACCTCATCGGCACACTCAAGCAGCGCCGGGCAGAGCGCGCGGAGCTCGTCCTTGAGCAGCCCGGTGGCTCGGTCCGGACGGGTCGCGCCCAGGTCCGGCCTGCCGACGAGCTCGCCGAGAAGGGCGGAGGCATGAAGGGGGGTGGCGAACTCGGGGCGCTGCTCGTGGAGGGTGACTGACACGTCGCGGCCGGCTGCCGCCAGCGCGGCCGCGCATCCGGAGGGCCCACCGCCGATGACGCTGATCCGCTGCTGGCTCATCTGCTGCGATCCGCCCATCTGCTGCGGTGTTACGGCACCCAGGAGGAGTGTGCCCGCGCGTAGGCCTCCAGGTCGATGCTGTCAGCCTCGACCTCCGCGAGGTGGGCAGGCTCCGGCGGCGGCACCTGCGGGACATCCTCTTCAGACGCGCTCCACCACAGGATGCCCGTGATGGAAAACGCCAGCCACCACACGATCGCCAGCGGCAGCGCCATCATCAGCACCGCTCGCAGCCATCCGCCTCGCGTCGGAGCGGGGGCCTCGGGCCTCAGGTCATCCGCACTCATGGCTCTGAGCTTGCCTGCATCTCACCGAAGCGGCGGGAACCGGTCGGCATCCCCTGCGCCGGATTCATCGCCGGCGGTGCCGCTTCATGCGCACCTTGCCACACTTGGGGCACTTGAACTTGCGCTTTCCGTGAAAGACGCCCTTCTGCTCCTTCATGGGCACCCGGCACTTCGGGCACGTCACGACATTCTGCCTCCAGACGCGTCTGGAGCCTACTTCGAACATGAATTGTACCGCCGCCTCCCAACAGGTGTCAAGGAGACGCAAGCTGGCGGCTGCGAATCCGCAGTGTCGGTGGAACGGGCGAGCGCGCGTGCGCGCTTCCCCGCGCCCAGCACTCACGGGGCGATTGCCGTGCCGTTTGGAGGGGCTGGTCTCCGTCCCAGCCCGGTCGTTGTCGTTCGGCGTTCCCACGACCCAAACGGCGCGCGGACCGAGACCAGAGGTCTCCAGTGTCCGTGCCACGGAACGGCGAACGAGCCTGGGATGGCGTCCGGAGGCGCTCGCGCGTCTCTCCCCACGTTCAAAGCAGGTCTTCGGGGCGGCATGCGTCAATCTTTACCTTCGAGCCCAGCACCCGGTGCGGCTCGGGGAACGAGGCACAGCATCGTTCCCTCCCGGAGCACTCGCCGGAACCAGTGGAGGTCTGTCCATGAACATCCTGCTGATCGCCATCGACACGCTCAGCGCCCGCCACATGAGCTGCTACGGCTATCACAAGCCGACCACGCCCAGCCTCGACGAGCTCGCGGGCCAGGGCGCGCTGTGCCGGCAGCTCTACTGCCCGACCGTCCCGACGCAGCCGAACTTCACCACCACCTTCACCGGCCAGTACTCCACCACCACCGGCATCGTCGCCCACGGCGGGCATAATGAGCTGCCCTCCAGCGCTCCCTACCTGACGGAGATCCTGCAGCGCAGCGGTTATGTGACCGTGGGCTTCGACAACCTCCCGAGCATGAAGGGCTGGTTCTCGCGCGGCTGGACGCATCAGTTCAATCCCGCGCGCAGCCAGAAGTACATCCAGTGGTCCGACTGGCGAGACTACAACCAGCTCGCCATTCCCTGGCTGCAGGAGCAGGGCTCCGAGCAGCCGTTCTTTGCCTTCGTTCACTACTGGGACCCCCACACGCCCTACCTGCCGCCCGAGGACATGTGGTACGACTTCTACGAGGGCGAGGACCCCACCGACCCCGATAATACCTCGCTGCAGCCGCTGCTGGAGGGCTACTGGGGCTCACGCTGGAAGGAGAAGTGGTTCAGCCGCCTGCCGGAGGGCCTCACCGATGCGCTGTTCATCGAGGGCCTCTACGACGCCGAGATCCGCCACGTGGACGACGGCTTCGCGCAACTGATGGACGCGCTGGAGGACGCCGGCCTGGCTGAGGACACCATGGTCATCGTCTTCTCCGATCACGGGGAGCTGATGTTCCGCCACGGTATCTTCTTCGATCACCACGGCCTCTACGATCCCAACATCCACGTGCCGCTGATCGTCCGCTGGCCCGGTCGCATCGAGCCGGGAACCGAGGTGGATCAGCTCCTCCTGCACACCGACCTGGCGCCCACGATGCTGGAGGCCGCTGGGGCGCCGGTGCCCGACGCCATGGAGGGCGACAGCTTCCTCGACCTGCTGACTGAGGGCTCGGATCGCGTCCTGCACGAGTTCCTGGTCACGCAGGAGTGCACCTGGCAGATGAAGTGGGCGATGCGCACCGACGGGTGGAAGTACATCAAGGCCCGCGAGCGCGACATCTATGAGAACCCGATGACGGAGCTGTACGACCTGCGGGCCGATCCCGGCGAGTTCAGCAACGTTGCACCCAAGCGCCCGGCCGTCGCCTCGGAGCTGGACGTGCGCCTGGAGGCCTGGGTTCGGTGGATGATGGATCGCAACGGCCTCGACCAGGACCCGCTCGTCGCGCACGGCCTCACCCTCGGGAAGGACTGGATCGAGTGGGGCGAGCGGCACGGCTACTGGTGACCCGGGGCAGCGCGCTGGGGCGCTCGCACCACCCTACGCTCGCCGTAAGGCCCGTCGGAGCTCTGAGGTGTCGGGAGCTGGCACAAGCGCTGGCGGCGCTGATAGCATTCGGGATGGAGGATCAGATCATGCGACTGAGTGTCATCGTGAGCTGCGCGGCCATGCTGCTGGTCAGCATCGGCCCTGGGGCCGGACAGCAGGAGCCGACCGAGAAGCAGCAGGCGGACCTCAACCGCCTGGCCCGGGAGTGGGGGTACATCCAGCAGCGCGCCGAGCGCGCCATGGAGATCGTCGGCGAGACGGATGGGCTGCAGGCGCTCGCGGACGAGGCAGCCGACCGCATCGAGCGGGCCGCGCAGGCTGACCTCTCGCTGCTGGAGGGCTGGCACCCGCTGCCGGACCCCGGCATGCGCGAGGACCTGCTGGAGGCCGCGGGCCTCCGCCAGCCGCATGTGACCATCAATCGCGCCATCCAGGGCGACGCCGATCTCCTGGCGACCTTCGTGGATCCCTGGACCCGGCACAAGCCCACGTATGTCCCGCCCGCCGAGCCCGTGCGGGAGTGGGAGATCGTGTCCCTGCAGGAGGAGAGCGCCGCGGGCGCCTTCACTCTCAGCAACGCCTCCGACCAGACGCTGGCCTGCAGCGTGGTCGTGGAGGGCCTGCCGGAGGGCGACTTCGACCTGATGCTGCGGCGGCACGTCTACCTGGAGACCTGGTACAACCGCGAGAATACCGGCATCTACGATCCCCTGCCGCGACTGCCGCGGGAGGGAGGCGCGTGGCGGGTGCAGGTGCCGTCGGGCGCGTGTGTGCGCCTGCATCTGGCGGTGGAGGTGGGGGAGAGCGCCGGCTCAGCAGATGCCCCCATCATCGTGCGGGCCGGCGACTCGGAACAGCGCCTGTCGCTGAGGCTGGAGGTCCTCCCGGCGAGGCCCCCGGAGGACGCCGGCCTCGGCTACGTGGCCTTCGCATACCCGGGGCTCAACGTCTGCGGACACTCGCCGGAGCTGGCGGCTGTGGATATGGGCGAGCACGGCACGACCATCATGGAGTTCCCGTCCATGCCTGCCGCCCGCTGGAGCGCGCAGGGCCAGGTGATCGAGGCCGACTTCGCCCGCCACGATGCCCGCGCCGATGCATACCTGCAGCACATCGGCCGCATGATGATCTTCTGGCACGGGGAGATCGAGCTTGAGGACGGCACGGTGTTGGCGATGCACACTCCCGGATGGCGGCAGGCCTTCATCGACCTGCTGCGCACGTGGCTGGCGCACTCCGCGGAGCGAGGCCACCGGCCGGAGCGCTTCTGCATCCTGGTGGCCGATGAGCTGCACTCCGCGCATTTCGACGTGGCGCCCGACGAGCACGTCCGTGAGGTCGTCGAGACCATGCGGCAGATCAAGGAGCACCTGCCCCAGCTCGCCATCCTGCAGACGCTGACCTACTACGCCTTCCCCGCTGACGTCGAGCTCATGGCGCCGGTGACGGACATCGCGGTGGTGGCGTCGCGCTGGCCGGAGCAGTGGCCGGAGCAGCTTACCCGCAACGCGCCGCCGGAGTACAACCCGCTGGAGGCCTGGCGCGAGGAAATCGGCCCGCTGCTGCGCGAGAGGCAGGCGGCCGGCATGGAGCTGCTCAGCTACCACGTGGCGTCCGGGAAGTCGGACGATCTGCTGCGGTACAACTACGCCTTTCCGGTGGTGATGCTCGCCAGGGGCATGACCGGAGTGGGGCACTGGGCCTATAACGTGGCGCGGGCCGGCACCTGGCATGACTGGGACGGCGAGGGTGCGGTCCGGCTGGACTACAGCTTCATCTACGACGGGGCCGAGGACCACGAGCGCAATCGGCGGCTCAATCCCACCGGCGAGATCGTGGTCCCCTCTATCCGCTGGGAGGCACTCCGCGAGGGGAATCAGGTGGCGCGCCTGCTGCTGGCGCTGCGCGGCGCCCGCGATGGCGGCGAGCTGTCGGACGAGAACGACGCCCGGGTCGGTTCGCTCTGGGACGAGGTCAGGCAACTTGCCGACGCGGAGGAGCTTGCAGCCGGCGGCGTCAGCGCCCTGTCCCGCCGCGTGCGAGAGGCGTGGAGTGCGGTGCGACAGTGAGCTCTGCGTGACCTGCGCTTCACGTCCACACCCCCGGGAGCAACGCCGGATGATGCTGGCGCAGCCAGGCGATCACGAGCTCCTTGAGCGCGTGTGCTTCGGAGACGAGATCCTCCACGTCAGCCTCAGTCACCTCGCCTGCGCGGTCGTACGCCGCCCGGTTGCGCTTCACGCGGCACGACTGGAGGTACTGGACGCGGCCCTGTTCGGCTGTGCCCATGATCGCGCCGAAGGCGGCGAACGTCACGAAGTGGTGCCCACCGCCCACTGTTCGGTAACCCTCGGCTCTCACCACCACCGTCGCGAGCTTCAGTGCCGCGCTATAGGCGATGGCGAAGCGCCAGTCGGTCGGAAGTCCCTGAGCTTCGTGAGCCACAAGATCACGCTCGACCATACTCGCCGTCTCCGCGATCTGAGCGGCAGAAGGTGGCGTTCGAGCAAGCAGACCTTCAGCCTCTAGAGCCTCGAGTCTCATGGACGTCCCCCATGAGCGGCACGTGTGGCCCTTCGAGGACGTTGCGGAGGAAGTCCTCCCCCTGGCTGACGCGATCCTCAAACTCGGCGAGCGACATCACAACGGGGTTAACCTCTCTTCCGAGTTCGAGGCCGACGGCCGACAGAGCCCCGATGACCTCGCGAGGCCGGATGTCCCCCACAACGAGCACGTCCACATCGCTCCCCGGTCGGAAGTTGCCGGAAGCAAAGGACCCAAACAGCACTGCGAACTCGATTCCATCGGACACTGGTGCGAGACCCTCGCGCAGCTTGTCGGCGACGCCAGCCGTCTTCACGACGATGCGGGTGAGCTCCTCGAAGATGGGGCACTCCGGATTGGCGCCGTAGAACACCTGGTTGCCCCTTTCCTCGCGGACGAGGATCCCCGCGTCAACCAATTGCTCGAGCGCACGCTGAAGGGCTCGGAGATGGAGCCCTGTAAGCTGTGCTATCTCGCGCTGGTAGTACTTGCGCTGGGGATGCAGTAGCAGCAGCGCCAGCGCGCGGCACTTCGCCTCGCTCATCAGTGCGGCCAGTTCACACAGCGACATGGAGCATTACTCCTGACTACGGATCGTAGCCAATCGACTACAGAATATAGTCAATCTCCCGTCGCGTCAAGCCACGGTCATCAGCCTCGCTTGGAGCACTTGCATGGCAGTGAATCTACGCCGGTCCACTACTCCCGCGCCTCGCCTGCCGAGCGGATCCAGTGGGGAACTGCGTCCTCGGCGAACGGGCCGGCGCGCAGGGCCTGGATCTGCTCGTCGCTGAGCATGCTCCAGATGTAAAGCGCCACCCCGTTGCCCGGCCATTTCCGGCGGCAGAAGTCGATGTGCTTCGCCACCAGCTTCCCCTCGCGGGGGACGACCTGGCCCTCGTCGGTACGCTCGTAGTTCCCGCACAGCTCCACGATGGCTGCCGGCGGGTCGCAGGCCGCCCTGGTGGCGTCCATGCGCAGCCACGAGAGCATGCGACCGTAGTCCATGTTGTAGACCACGTCCACCCACCCGGCCTCGACCCAGGGCAGCTCATTGCGGCCATTGGCGTCCGGGGGCTCGCCGGGCGGACGAGGGTGGCCGTCCACGCTCACGATCAGCCCCGGCCTGATCTCCCGGCCGCCCTCGGCCACGCGCTGCACGATGTCAGAGATGGCCTGGTTCTGCCACTCCACGATATTGGGGTTCGGCCACCCTTCCTCGGTCCTGCGCTGCACGTCCTCGGTCAACTCGGCGCCGAACTGCTCGCGGTACTCCTGCCGGCACAGCGGTCCCGTGCACAGCCCGCCGGTGCGGATAAAGTCGAGATTGACGCCATCCACCTCGTACTCGCGAATGACCTGGATCATCAGCCCTACGATGAAGTCCCGGAACTGGGGCCGGTGGGCGTCGAAGAAGCCGCTGGGCGTGCCCTCCTCCACGAACTGCGGCAGCACATCGCCCTCCCGCTTCACCACGCAGAACCAGGGATGCACCTCGATGCCCTCCGCGTGGCACTGCTCGATGAGCAGCTCCAGCGGATCGACCTCCATGGCCTCCAGGCGTTGCGTCATGCGCGGATCGCTGGGGTAGCCCTCGAACGCCCAGCGCGTCCCGCGACCGTGCCAGATGCACGGGATGTAGACGTTGAAGCCGGCGCGCTTGATCCTGGCGATGATGTCCGGGATATGCTCGGGGTCGCTCCAGCCGGTGCCCTCGTCGAGAATCGCGCGACTCTCCAGCAGCCGCCCCTCCTCGTCCCGAGGCAGCTCCGGCTCCGGGCCCTCCAGCACCTCGGTCAGCCACGCCCAGCGCTGGGCCTGGATCTCCTCCCACCGCGGCTCCTGGGCGCGGAAGGCCTGCGCGATCTCGTCGTCGCCCACGGCGTAGTCCAGGATCACCAGCTCATCGAGGAGGCCGTGGGCCCAGCGCTGCCCGCCGGTCTGCGCCCGGTCGGAGCCCACGAACAGCCGGCTCCTGGGCCGCCGCACCGTGCCGCAGTCCTTCACGGTCTTCGCCGCGCGCTCCCCGTCGATGTAGATGGCGTTGTGGCCTGGCTCGCCCTCCGCCCAGGTCAGGACGACGTGGTGCCAGCGGCTAAGCTTCTCCTGCTTCATGTTGGCGAAGGCCTGCGTGTTGCAGTGCATGTAGGCCTGGTTGTCGTAGACGAAGTACATGCGGCCGGCGCCGCCGGAGGTCTCCCACCAGCCCTGGCTGAGCACCAGGTAGCCGGGCGGATCGCCGTCCAGCCTCATCGACAGCAGCCCGTGCGAGCGCGGCGCGCCGGGCTCCCAGTCGGGCTTGAACCAGAACATGAGCGTTCCGGCGGCCATGTCGAGGTTGTCCTCGCTGGCGAAGCTGAGGTCCCGGCCCCCGCTGAGGCGCACCGCGCCGCCCCACTTGCCGTCCTCGACCAGCTCCGCGCCGTTGGCCTCCGCGGCCGCGTCACCCGCCGCGTGATCAGCGTCGAAGTCCTCATCGAAGTGGGCCAGGAGGAGAGTGTGGGCGTCGGCGGCCGGCGGCGCAGGCTGACCATGGCAGGGGCAGGCCGCCGCCAGAGCGCCGACGACGAACCACGTGGCGAATGCGCGCATGCTGGGGCACCTCCAGTTGACACCCGATATTGGAGTCATCGAGACGCTGTGACCTCACGTGATTCACTTCGGAGTGGATCGCTGGAAAACCTCCGGGTGAGAGGAGGAGAGGAGAGGCCGGGTCTATTAGGAGCTGGTCCGCGCTCGTGCGGGGGAGATGGGCTGAATTGGGGGCGGGGTGAACCCCGCCACAGGCGAGTCGGTCCGGCGCAGTGGCCTTGACAACAATAGACTCATATGTTATACACTATCCATGTCAAGCAGTCGTTCATAGCCAAGTGGCGGGGATGAGCAGTGAGTTCTTCTTGGGCAGGAGAGGATTGCGCACGAAACCTGCACATCTCCGCAGGTTGACCGAACAGGCTGGCGAGGTTGCGGAGTGGGCGATGGCCTGCCCCGGGGGTAAGATGCACAATCCATCCCAACAAGCAGCAAGAAGCGTTGACCGCAGCGTAAGTGAAGGTGTGCCCGCCAGGAGGCAGGCGGCCGGGCACACCGGATAGAGGGTGATGGCGCGTGAAGGCAGTGGTTCTGTGTGCTGGTCGCGGCACGCGCCTGCGACCGTTGACGCACACCGGAGCGAAACACCTCATTCCGGTTGCGAACCGACCGATACTCTTCCACGTGCTCGATGACCTGGCCGACGCGGGCATCGAGTCCACCTGCATGGTCGTGTCGGAGGGGGCCCAGGACCTGCGAGAGGCCCTGGGCAGCGGCGAGCGCTGGGGTATGCCGATTACCTACGCAGTGCAGGAATCCCCCAGAGGTCTGGCGCATGCCGTGCAGGTGGCTCAGGACTTCGTGGCCGACGAGCGCTTCGTCGTCTACCTGGGCGATAACCTGTTCGAGAACGGCATCAGCGAGTTCGTGCAGAAGGCGTCGCAACAGGACGGTCCGGCCGCCGTGCTGCTGGCGCCGGTGCCGGATCCGCGCCGCTTCGGCGTGGCCCAACTGGACAGGAATGGCCGCCTCACCGCGGTCGAGGAGAAGCCTGCGGATCCGCCCAGCAATCTGGCGTTGACGGGGGCCTACATGTTCGCCCCGGCCATCTTCGACGCCATCGACTCCATCACGCCCTCCGCCCGGGGGGAGCTGGAGATCACCGGCGCCATCCAGCATCTCATCGCCAACGGCGGCGAGGTAGCGGCCTTCAGGGCCAGCGGCTGGTGGCGGGATACGGGTAAGCCCGAGCAGGTGCTGGATGTCAACCGGCTGCTGCTTGAGGCCCTGCCGCCCGATGAGGCTGTGGACCCGGCCGACCTCGAATGCAAGATCGAGGGCCGGGTGTACGTCCAGGATGGCGCGGTGGTCGAGGACAGTCTGATCCGCGGCCCGGTGACCATCGCCTCCGAGTGCCATGTTGCGCGCTCCTTCGTCGGGCCCTTCACCTCCATCGGCGAGGGATCATCGCTGGTGGACGTGGAGATCGAGAACAGCATCGTCATGCCCGACTGCCACATCGAGGGCGTTGACGTGCGCCTCGATTCAAGCATCCTGGGGAGGCAGGTCAGGCTGGAGTACAACAATCACCGCCCTGCCGGCGGTCAGTTCCTTCTGGCCGACCACAGTGAGGTCTTTCTGTCATCTCCGTAGATTTGCCCTGATACTGAAGGCCGTGTCTTCGCGGCTTCGACACAATCTCTCGAATCGAGGTGGATAGAGGATGAAGATCTGCCAGACGCACTACGCATTCTACCCCACGACCGGAGGAGTTGAGTCGCACCTGCTGGACCTGTCGGCGGAGCTGGCTGCACAGGGCCACGAGGTACACGCGCTCGTGGGGTCGCTCGAGGACAGCCCGCCCGAGGAGACCCTTCAGAGCATCCAGATCCATCGACGCGACCTGATGAACCCCATGATGGTCCGCGAGCGGAAGGAGGAGGCCGGCTTCGAGGCAGAGGAGGTCTGGCCTGAGCTTCAGGAGCAGGTACGGCGCTTCTACGCCCACTTCGTCCGCGAGCGCGACATCGACGTCATCCACGCCCACAACTTCCACCACTTCCTGCCCGAGTACGGTCTGGCTCTGACCGAGCTGCGCGACGAGGGGGTGCCCACCTACCTGACCGTCCACGAGGTGTGGAGCGAGTTCATCTGTAAGGACCTGCTGCATCGCACCGAGTGGGACGGCATCATCAGCGTCAGCAGGCACACGCACAGCGAGCTGATGAAGCAGGCCCCGGATCTGGACAACGTGCGGCTGATCTACCACGGCATCGACACCGACACCCTGTTCACGCCCGATAACACCGACCTCAAGTGGGCTGATGAGCTGGGCCTGCACGATCGCCGGGCCATCATCCACCCCGCTCGGATGCTGCCCTGGAAGGGCGTCATCTACAGCGTCGAGGCCATGGACACCATCCGTGACCGCTTCCCCGATGCAGTGCTGATCGTCACCGACACCGAGGACATCGTGGACTGGGTGGATGAGCTGAAGGGCTACAAGGAAGAGGTGCTCCAGCGCATCGAGGACCTGGACCTGCAGGATCACATCATCACCCAGCCCTTCCCCTACCTGGAGCTGCCCTGGGTCTACAACCAGTGCGAGGTCGTCATCTACCCCACCATCGGCGAGGAGCCGTTCGGTCTGGTGCCGGTGGAGGCCATGGCCTGCGGCAAGCCCACGGTGGTCTCCCGCAGCGGCGGCCTCCCGGAGTCGGTGGTCGATGAGCAGACGGGCTACATCATCCCCAAGGAGGACACCGAGGCGCTCGTGGACCGGCTCAGCCGGCTCATGGAGAACGAGGACCTGCGTGAGGAGATGGGCCGGGCCGGTCGGAAGCGCGCCACCGAGGTCTTCACCCGTGAGCGGATGGCGCGAGAGGTCGTGGAGACCTACGAGAGCGGTGTGCGAGAGCCCGTCGAGGCGACCGCAGTTCCCGCGAAGTGACGTGAGACAGATCGTCGAGGGGCCGCCGGGCGACCGGTGGCCCCTTCAGGTTTTTCAGATGTGGCAGGTCCAGCCCCCGTCGATGTCGATGATTGAGCCCGACATGTAGCTGGACTCGTCTGAGGCGAGGTAGACCGCCAGTCCTGCCAAGTCCTGGGGCTGGCCCACTCTGCCCAGAGGTACCTGCCTCTGGATCTTCTCCCGGAAGTGTGGATCCTGCAGCATGTCACTGGTCATCTCGGTCTCGAACGTTCCAGGACAGATCGCGTTCACCGTGATGCCGTCGGGCCCGAACTCAAAGGCCAGGGAGCGGGTAAGCTCGATTACGCCGCCCTTGGCGACACAGTAGGCAGCGGATTGCTCGAAGGCGTCATGGCCTGCTACGGACGCGACATTGATGATCCGTCCGCCCTGGGGCATGTGTGGGATCACGTGCTTCGCCATAAGGAAGTAGCCTGTGAGGTCCACATCGAGGATTTCCTGCCAGTCCTCGCGCTCCGTCTCGGTGACAGGCGTCTGCCGATAGATCCCCGCGTTGTTGAGCAGTATCTTTATGCCCCCGAAGTCATCCACAACGTCCTGGATGGCCTCGCGGATGCAGTCCTCGTCGGTGACATCCACCTCGTAGTACTTCGACTGCACCCCGCACTCCCCGCCGATCTGCTCACAGGTTTCGGTGGCGTCCATTACGTCGAAGATCGCCACGTTCGCTCCCTGCTCGGCCAAACCGCGGGCCATGGCGGCTCCCAGGCCCCTGGCGGCTCCTGTAGCGATCGCTGTCCTGCCTGTAAGATTGAACATCTCTACCACCCTCTCAGTCACCGGAGTGATGCCTACCCAATGAATCACTTCGGTACAGGCAGCAGGTCTCCTACCGGAGCCGTTCAGGGGCTGATCTCGGCCCTCCTAAAGGCCTCCTCGCGCGTCAGAGAGCCCTCCATCGGCCCCCGCACGGTGGCGGCCGCCGCGCCGCAGGCGTTCGCGAGACGCCCGCACTCCGCCAGCGACAGCCCCTCGGTCAGCCCCACCACGAAGCCGGCGTCGAAGCAATCGCCCGCACCGGTGGGATCGACCGACTCCACCGGGTAGCCGGGCACGTCCACCACGCCCTCGCGCGTGACCGCCGTGCAGCCCTCGGCGCCGCGCTTGAGCGCCACGATCTCCACCCCGCGGTCTATCAGCGCCTGGCAGGCGTCCTCGGCCATCGAGGTCTCCGTCAGCACCTCGGCCTCGGAGGCGCTGGGCAGCACCAGCGAGGCAAGCCGCAGCACCGGCTCGCACACCTCGCGCACCGCCTGCTCGCCGCCCAGCAGCTCCGGCCGCAGGTTCGGGTCCAGGGAGACCTGCGCCCCGGCCTCGTACGCCAGCTCCGCCGCCCGATAGCAGTCATCGCGCATGCGCTCACCCGCCGACAGCGACGAGCCGCACACATGCAGCCACCGGCAGCCCTCGAAGTACTCCGGTGGCGGCTCGGGGAGGTGGCTGGCGGCGGAGTTGCCGATGTGGAACAGGAAGCGCCGGTCGCCATTACTGAAGTAGGTCACGAAGGCGCAGCCGGTGGAGAGCTCGTCCACCACCGCCACATAGGTGGTGTCCACGCCATGCTCCTCGAAGCGGCGGATGTCCATGCGGCCGAAGTCATCATTGCCCACCGCGCCGATGAATCCCGCCGAGCGGCCCAGCAGCGCGCACTGGTCGGTGAAGATGGCGGGCGCGCCGCTGGGAAAGGCACCGGCGAAGACTCCGGGCTCGTCGAGCGGCTCGTCCACCTCCATGCGCATGACGTCCACGATCAGCTCGCCAACGGAGATGATCTCGGGCATATGACTTCCCTCACTTCGCTCGCGAAGTCTTCGCGGTCTGCCGCACACACTGCCGGGGTTCGGTAATGCGATGCTCCCGCGTCCGGGGGCGTTTCCGCGGGGGTGGGGGAGACTCCTGCCGTTCGTCGTTCGGAGCGGCGCATGTTCACATGCGCCGGGTCGTGCCACGCACATGGCTGGGCAACGGCACCGACCCGCGCCGGGAGCCAGCACTGAGATGGGCCACGAGGAAGGTCCCTACGCGTGGCGTACTCAACTACATATATGAGCGGATTGTGAAGTCGAGATGTGACTGCTGGAGGGAGAATCATGCGAACAGGACGAATGGCTGCGGTCCTGGGCATTCTCGCGTTGCTGTTCGCGTCCGGGACAGCGTTCGGCGCACACGGATATGCCAAGACCGCGTTCGGGGAGCGGCCCGAGAGGCCACTTGGGGTCTTCGTCAAGATTCCCGGCGTTCCCGGCACGGCCGATGCTCCGGGACATCGCGACTTCGTGAAATGCGTCAGCTTCCGGCTGGTGCCTGATGATGGCGGGGGCCAGAGCCAGTTCACGATCATGAAGCGTCTGGACAAAGCCTCGCCCAAGCTTGCCAGAGCCGAGGGAGAGTATACGGTCTACGCGGATGTGGGCTGGATGACAGGCGGCAATCTGTTCGGCTTCCTGCTCAAGGACGCTCAGATCCAGGCCGTGCAGCAGGCCAATCCGTCCTCGTATCCGCACTTGATCCCCGATCCCGAGGCAGACGTGAAGTATGAGATGGTGCGCTTCATCTGCGACCGAGTCAAGTGGGGGGCGGGCGATAGAAAGCCAACAGCGCCGATCGCCGGGCTGCTGATGCGTAGTGGTGGCCGGGAGGTGCCCCTGCAGGCGGTCTCAATGTCCTCGCGCGGCTCAGGAGGCTACGTGCCGACCGGGCTGCTGTTCGCACCCCAAGACATGCCGCGCGGGCTGCTATCCGAGGACCACAATGCGCCGGACCTGGTGATACTGGCGCGCGGCAACGGTCAGGAGAATGTCATCCTGTCGATGGAGGGCGGGACCGTGGCCGATGTCACCTCATTCAACGCAAAGGCTCTCGGTGTCAGCCCCGCCGCCGGGCTGGTGTTGCTGGCCGTCATCCACCCCGGGAGCGCGAGCGTCGGCGACTGATCGGTCAGCCCGAGCGTGAGGGTCACAACGAGGACGACTGACGGGAGCGCGGGCGGGGGCGCCCGCGCCCCAGGGTTGAGGGGAGCGCCCAGCGTCGCTCGTCGCCCTTTGCTACTGGTACCGCCCGAACTGCTTGCACGCCGCGTACATTGCCGCTACGTTCTCGGGCGGTGTGCCGGGGGCGAGGTTGTTGCCCTCACGGAGGACGAACCTGCCGCCCTCCATGACCCCTGACTGCAGGATGCGCCGGGTCTCCTCGTGGACCTGCCGCGGCGTGCCGGAGCGCAAGACCTCCACGTGCGGGCCGCCGTTGATGCGCACCTCCGGCCCCAGCTCCTGGCGCAGCCGCCCGAAGTCCACGGGATAGCCGGTGTCGAAGCTCATGACGTTCAACTCGTCCCGAATGGTCCGGAACAGGTGCGTGGCGTCGCCGCAGAGGTGGATGGAGTTGGGCCCCTCGGGCCCGAACTCATCGATCAGCCGCTGGTGGTAGGGCAGGATCATCTCCCGGTAGGTCGCGTCGCTGACGAGCTGAATGCTGTCATCGGCGAAGCTCCAGGCGGCGGTCTCCATGGGCAGCCCCAGGCGCTGTCGGAAGGCCCGGATGCGGCGGATGGTCGCGGTCACGATCAGGTCCATCAGCGCGTGGTAGAAGTCCGGGTCGTCGCGCATGTCCAGGCACAGCTCGGTGGGGCCTCGGATGGCGCAGGCCGTGGTGAAGGGTCCGTCGGTGCCCAGACCCGGCACCGTCCCCGGCCTGACCGGGCGCCCGTAGTACTCATAGTCCCGAGCCAGCTCCTGAAAGCGCTCCCGGTACTCCCACGCCCGCCCCAGCCAGCCGCTGAACGGCTCCGGGGGTCCGCCGTCGATGAACTTCCACTTGTTCGCATCAGTCAGGAAGGGTGGTGTGTCGGGCACGTCGCCATCGATGAAGCGCAGTTCGGCGCCGTGCCAGAGCTGGGAGTAGCTGTTCTGTAGGTCAACGTTCACCACCCACTCCTGGGGCAGGCCCATCTCCACGTCCCGGGGCAGGTGATGGCGCAGGAACCACTGGTGGTAGAGCTGGTGATAGAACATCATGTCCGGGTCGAGGAAGTACTCGCGGTAGGTGATCCCCAGGGGGTTGTGGTCGCGGCTGAGGATGGTGAAGCGGGAGGCGATGCCCAGGATCATGGGCACGCGCAGGGGCTGGCCCGCGTTGAAGGCCTCCCAGACCTCCCGGACTTCGGCGCTGTGCGTGGCCAAGTCGATCTCCGTCGCGCACATGGGTGGGCGCCCCCCGCGTCGGTGTGCGTGTGAGGTCGGTGTTCCCGTACGCGCGCCGATGACCTCCCCAGCGTCGGTTGCGGGCGCGGACCGCGCTCGCCGTTGAGGAGAGCCGCGCTGCCCGGTGCGGCCATCGCGGGGGGCCATTCGTCGCCGGACACGCGCGCCAGCATGGTAAACGGCTGGGCCCCACCGGGTCGCGGCCCGACACAGAATCGATGCGCACAGGGGGAAGCGGCCGGAGACGTGCCGGGACTCGCAGGATTCACCCTGTCCGGCGAGGAAGTCCCAACTGTGGGAGACTCGTCCGCCGGTGCCGTAGACACGTAGCTTATGCGTCGAGCTTGTAGCTGCCTCCAGGGGGAGAGAGTAATGATTGACTGGGAGCGCGAGCAGAATATCCTCAGGATCCTGCACCGCCACAGGGCCATCACGGCCGATCAGGCCCGGGAGGTCTACCAGGAGGGCATGCGCAGTGAGGCCTCGGCCCTGGAGCTGGCGGTGCAGCGGGGATACCTGACTCACGAGCAGATACGGGAGGCCACCGGCGGGGAGATCAGCGCGATCCCATCACTGCGAGACATGGAGATCGACCCCGCAGTGACCAACATCATCCCCTCAGATCTCGGCCGGCGGCTGCGCGCCTTCCCCATCGCGGCGCATGATGACACCCTTGAGGTCGCGATGAGTGATCCCGACAACGTCACCGCCATCGACGAGATCCGCCGCCAGACCGGCTATCGGGTGAAGGCGGTGAAGGTGGAAGATCCCGAGATCGCGTGGGCGATGGACACCTACTGGGCGGATGACGACATCGTCGAGCTGGAGGCCTCCATGAAGGGCCGAGCTGAGGGCCTCAGCGAGGAGGTTGACCGCATCGCCGACCTCTCCGACGCCCCCGCGGTGGTGCAGCTCGCCAGCAGCATCATCACCCAGGGCGTGAAGATGCGCGCCAGCGATGTGCACGTGGAGTCCACCCACGATGGCCTCCGGCTGCGGTACCGGGTCGATGGGGTGCTCGGCGAGCCGAACGAGCTCCCGGAGACCATCAGGGACGCCCTCATCTCCCGGCTGAAGATCATGGCCGGCATGGACATCGCCGAGTCCCGCAGGCCCCAGGACGGGCGCTTTACGACCCAGGCGGCGGGCCGGCGCATCGACGTGCGCTCGGCCCTGCGCCCGACAATGCACGGCGAGAACATTGTCATGCGGCTGCTGGACAAGAACCGCATGTACATCACCTTCGACCAGCTCGGCATGTCCGCGCCGCTGCAGCAGCAGATGGAGGCATTGCTGAAGGCCTCCCGCGGCCTGCTGGCCGTGGTCGGCGGCACCGGCACCGGGAAGACCACCACCCTCTACGCCGCCCTGCACTACCTCCGCCAGCGGCCGGTGAACATCGAGACGGTCGAGGACCCCATCGAGTATCAGCTCGACGGCATCAACCAGGCCACCGCCCGCTCCGACATCGGTGTGGGCTTCGCCCCCCATGTGCTGGCCATCCTCCGCCAGGATCCGGATATCGTCATGGTGGGTGAGGCCCGTGACACTGAGACCATCGAGGCCTCCTTCCGCGCCGCACTCACCGGCCACCTGGTGCTCACCAGCCTCCACGCCAACGACGCGCCCGCCACCGTCACGCGCATGCTGGAGATGGGCGTGGAGCCCTACCTGATCTCCTCATCGCTGCGGGCGGTGCTGGCCCAGCGGCTGGCCCGCCGGGTGTGCCCGGAGTGTAAGGTCTCGCGAAAGGTCGAGGAGGTGCTGGAGGAGGCCCCGGCGCTGCAGAAGCGCCTCAAGGAGCACCGCGTCAGCGTGGTGGCGGAGGGGGAGGGCTGCGAGCGCTGCCGGCACACCGGCTTCCTTGGGCGCGTGGGCCTCTTCGAGCTGATGCGCATGACGCCGGAGCTCAAGCGCCGCGCGCTGGTGGGCGTGGACGAGCAGGAGATGCGCCATGCCGCCATCTCGGAGGGCATGGTGCCCATGGCCTCCGACGCCATGGCGAAGCTGCGTGCGGGGATCATCGGCGTCGAGGCCCTTCTGTCGCTCTACGCCGACCTCTCCACGGAGTATGGCGAGGAGTCCATCGACTTCCTGGGCGGCGCCCTGAGCGAGTGAGCTTCCCCCGCTGGAGCCGCTGCCGTTCCGTGCGACGGACACTCCTGTCCGTCGGCCGTCAACGCCATGGCGCCCCCGTGCTGTAGGCATCTCTTGTCGTTCCGTGCGACGGACACTCCTGTCCGTCGGCCGATGTCACGCAGGTCCGTTGGCCGGTGTCGCATCCCCTTGCATCAGCAGCGGCAGACGAACATAACGAGGACCGCATGAACGCCAACGGCCGGGCGAGCAAGGAAGCTCGCCCCTCCTGTCGGTTCTGCATCTTGGGGGAGGCTTGCGATACAGTTGACCACCGGCCGAGGCGTGTGTTGGTGTCGTACGGAGGGGCCGCCGCGAGCCGAGCGAGCGGGGAGCGGTGCGTTCGCGAACGCACCGCTTAGGTTCCACCCCGGCCCATACCCGCTGCAAAGCAGTCTCCACGGCAAACTGCTTGGCGTGCAGCCTGGCCACGGCTCTTCCGCGAGGGCCCAAGGTGTCGGTAAGGCATAGGCACTACAAGGGCAACGACCGACGCAAGCAAAGGAGCGGGCCGGAACGGAGGCCGGCCCCTCCAGACGGCTGGGCAACGACCCGTACACCCCTCGCGCGTCTCGGCCCGGCTGGTCGCAGTGTGCGCGTGTTATCGTCCCCCCCTCACTCCTCCAGGCACTCCAGGGCCGCGATCAGGTCCTCGGAGTCGAAGACGTAGCCGAAGGCGATCGCCACGCGCCAGAGGCCGACCTGCTTCGCCAGCTCCTCGCGCGCGGTCTCCCTGTTCTCGACCGCGGTCGTGGCGTCGCGGATCGCCGAGCACATGATGCCATGCTTGCTCATGTCCGCCATCCCGCCCGGCGACAGCAGCAGGCACCAGTTGATCGCGAAGCCCCCGTAGATCAGATGGTTGACCCCGGCCTCCTCGCAGAGCGCGAAGAGCTGCTGTGCGTTCTCCGCCACGCCCTCGTCGCCGACCGGGCGGGCCTGGGGCAGGAAGTCCACGTTCTCGAAGCCCCGGCGGGTGTCCTCGGCGGTGTGCGCGATCAGGTCCGACTTGAACTGCCGCAGGCCCTGCAGCGTGGGGTCGGCCTCGATCTGCTCCGGAGCCTCCGGTGCCGGCTCTGCGAGCTCTTTCGCGTGCTGGTAGCCGGGCAGGTCTTCGTAGTAGTCCCCGCCGCCGACCACGTGGAACAGCTTCATGGGCGAGTCCCGCACCGCCGACAGCAGCGGCGGGAAGACCGTGCGGGCGATCTCATTGGCGCGCGGGATGTACTCCACGCGCTTCCACCAGCCCGGATACTCCTCGTAGGTGCCGCAGTCCCAGGCGTGCATGATGACGACCGCGGTGTGCGCCGGGTCGAGCTCCAGCTCCGCGGACTTCCACCCGCCGAAGCCCTCCGCCGGCACGTCGAGGCCGTAGTCGGCGTCGAACTGCTCGTAATAGTGGGCGCGGACCGTCATCGTCTGGCCCTCCCCGGCGCTGGCGTCATTCGGCGCTGCAGCGGCGGCGGACCGCTCCGGGTTTCCCGTCGAGCCGCCGCCGAGCGGCACGGAGTTGTTGCCCTCGTAGATCTCGTCAACCGTCTCCGCCTGGTCGATGACCACGCGCCAGTCGGTGGGCTCGGCAGGGACGCCGGTGAGCTCGTACTCGACGCGCACCGGCTGCAGGTCGTTGGCGATGCCCGGGATGTCCGTGAGCGTCTCTCGCTGCACCACCTCGCCGGCGGGGGAGAGCAGGGCGATCTCGGCGGAGGCCACCGGCGCCACCCCGATGTTGTGCACCACGCCACGGACCACGCCCTTCTCCACCGCGGTGTCCAGCGGCGAGAGCGCCAGGTCCGCCCGCTCGCGTATCGGCTCCAGCGCCTCCGTCTGCGTGACCTCGACGATGGTAGTCTGCCGCGGTGGCAGCGCCACGGGCACCGCCGCGTAGCGCTGCAGCTCCATCTCGCGCTCAGACGCGACAGAGTCCGCCTGGTCATCGCCATCCGCGTCCGGCCCGAGCGTCACGCTGTAAACCCCGTGATCCAGCCGCCACACACGCATGGTGCCCTCCATCGGCTCGTCGGCGAAGCTGTAGACCGCGACCTTCAGCCGGTCCGCTGTGGCGTCCAGCACCAGCGCCGCGAAGTCGGTCCCGAACCCCTCCCAGCTCACCGCGTGCGGGTGGGTGTACTTGTTGCGCGTCGCGAAGGCGCCGCAGTAGGCCTTGGCGGCGTTCTCGATGGCGTAGAGGAAGATGCGGTCGGTGAACTGCTCCGCGGTGGTGTACATGTGCGGGAAGCGCTGCATCTCGGCGATGTCGGCCTTGAGCGCCTCGATGAGCGGCCCGCGGTCGCCCCGGCGGAGCACCGCCAGGTAGGGCTCGGCCTCCTCCAGCGCCCCGAGCTGCTCCTCCGTCAGGCCATCCAGCAGGCCCGCCTGCCACATCTCGGGGATCATCCGCGCCACGGTGTAGCGGTTCCAGCCACTCTCGTAGGCGTCCAGGAAGGGCTGGGCGTACTTCGCGCCGCCGGCGTAGAGGATCATTCCGGCGAAGGCGGAGGCCTGGCCGCCGTAGCCGCCGTAGAGCGGGCGGTTCTCGTAGACCTGAGTGGGCTCCTCGGTCGCCACGTCCACGCTGGTGGCGTAGGCGCCGGGCTGCTGATGCCCCAGCCAGCCGTCGGCCCACTCGCGCAGGAACTGCTCCACCTGCGGGTGGCGATTGTACCACAGCACCTCGAACAGCGGGTGCAGCATCAGCGGATGGGCGTGGCCGTCCACCCCCAGCTCCCGGTCGATGCGCAGGTCCTCGGCGCCCAGCGACTGGTTCTTGAAGTGGCGATGGCCCAGGTCGGTGACGACGGTCAGCGCCGGCATGGATCGCGCCGCCGCCAGCGAGCGCTCGAAGTAGACGGGGTCGCCGTAGCCCCACCAGGTCATCAGCGCCTCGTGGTTGACGCCCTCCTCGTAGGCGTGCAGCGGATCCGTGCTACGCTTGTTGAGGCCCTGCTCCATGGTGTTGGCCTCAGCGTGCTCGGCCAGTCGGGCGGCGCCGGCGTAGACCTGGCGCGCCACCGGGTCGTCGGAGATCATCCGGAACATGGCGTAGTTCTGATACATGTCGGAGTCGTCGCCCACGCGCCCGCCCAGCTCCCCCGTGGGCACCAGGCGGTTCTCCATCCACCACTGTGGCACGGATCGCGCCTCCAGCCACGCCTGGCGCAGCACCACGGCCCACTCCGGCGCCCCGGGGACCTGATCGATGGTCGGCTCGAAATCCGGGATGCCCGCCCGCCGCCACAGCCACTCGTCGTACTGCCGCACGATGTCGTCATCGGGGCCGAGGCGCTTGGCGAACTCGGCCTCGCGCAGCAGCTCCACCACCTTCTCGCCGGCGTAGGCGTCCTCCGCCCACTCCTGCAGGTCCTGATCCCGGGAGCGGAGGCTCCCCCACGGCCGCGGCTCGCTCAGCGCCGCGAACATGGTCTTCACGATCCACTTGCGGTACTCCAGCGCCTCCGGCCGCGCCCGCTCGACGGGCGCGTAGTACAGCTCCACCTGCGGGGTCTGGATGGTCGTCTCCGCGCCGGTCCTCAGCGCCAGCCACACTCGCCGGCCCTCGGGGATCACCTGGTCGAGGTGGTCCAGCACCATGTGCAGCGTGCCCGGGCCCTTCGCCGCGAGCTGGGCGTTGACGACGCGCTGGCGCGGGTTCCAGGGGTCCATGAGCGCCACCTCCAGCGGCATCCCCGCCGGCGCCTGGGGCATCGACAGCCGCAGGCCCACGGCCATCAGCCCGCGATCCTCCTCCATCGGCGGGGTAACGAAATGCGCCCAGCCATCCCCCTCCATCTGCAGCCGCGCGGCCATCTCGGTGGGCGAGAGCAGGTGGAATGGCCCCGGCTCGGTGCCGAAGCGCGACGCGAACTCGGCCAGGTCCTCCGGCTGGACCTCCTGCTGGGCGTTGAGGATCGTGGGCTGGGGAAGCTCTCCCTCCTCGCCGAGGCGGAAGAAGTAGAGGTCGGAGATGAAGCCGTCCTGCAGCTCGAAGAAGCTGAAGCGATCGCTCATGACGCGCTGGCCGAAGATGGCGCGGGAGCTGGTGGCGTTGGTGCGGAAGTCCCAGGCCAGCTCCCCCTCGCCGGGCTGGTAGTAGGAGGTGGCGTCGCGGTAGAGCTTCACCTTGGCGCCGCCGCGGATCTGCACGGCGTCCACGCCGCGGTCATCGGCGAGCGTCACGTGCAGGCCATCGCCGCCGTTGAAGTCGTAATAGACGCCTGCGCCGGCGTGCGGGGCGCCGTACTCCCAGGTGGAGCCGTTCCAGGCGACCGAGTCCAGGCGGCCGTCCACCGGCCCGCCCACGAAGCCGCGCAGCGCCCGGCAGTCGTCGATGCCGATGTCGGTGATGCGGACGGTCTCGCCGGGCGTCGCCACGATGGCCGGTCCGGAGGTCTCGATCCTGGCCTGCCGCACCACGGCCAGGTCGGTGAGGGAGACCGTCCCGGCGCCGAGGCCCTCGTAGTTGCCGAGGATGATCAGCGCCCGGCCGTCCGCGCCGGTGGGGAAGCTGACGCCGTAGTACTGGTACTCATCGCTGGGCTCGGTCGTGACGGTGAAGGGCCGGCTGGCCTCGTCGTCAGGATGCTCCTTCGTGCGCGAGCGCAGGTAGATACCGGCGTCCCCGCGCACTCGCGCCTCCAGTCGATACTGCGCGTTGGGCTCAAGCTCGATGGTTCGCTGGATGGCCGCGTACTGGTTGGGCGTCTCCCAGCGCAGGGCCGTCCGCCCCTGCTCCTCGACCACCGACGTGCGCTGAAGCTGGCCCTCGCCGAAGCCCCAGCCGGCCGGCGCGCCCTCATCGTTCGTCTCCGTGAAGTCCGCGTTGGGCAGCAGATTGCTGGTGATGAAGTAGGCCCGCCCGTAGCCCTCGGCCCGGCCGTAGGGCGACCGCGGCGGCCAGGTGCTGAGGACGGTGGTGCGGCCCTCCGGGTCCTCCCGACCGAGCTTGAGCTGCACCATGTCGCCGGGCTGGGGCGTCTGCTGAAGGCCGATCTCGTCGAAGTCGAGGAACAGCTCGACCGTCCAGGCACGCTCGCCGACGGTGGCCGCGGCCCGGAACTGCGGCTGTGGGGTCTCCATGCCCGAGGTCCGAGACCTGACGCGCTGGCGGGCGCCAGCGGCGTTGACGATGAACTGATCCACGTCGGCGCGGTCCTCCGTGGCCCGCACCCACACCTCCAGGCAGTCGTCCTTCCAGACGTCGCTGCCGCCATCCTGGGCCTCGGTCTTGAGGCTGGCGGGCTCGGGCTCGGCCATTTGCGCGCCGATGAAG
>JAYENL010000207.1:0-7022 GCA_034722055.1 Armatimonadota bacterium | reverse complement strand
GATGCTCTCCAGCACTGCCAGCAGCCTCCCGCACAGGTACGCGGGGTCCTCGATCTTTGGGTTCAGCTCGGGCGTCAATTCGAGCGCCTCCTTTCGATGAGTGGACAGGGTGAGGCACATCTTGATCAGCGCGGCGCGTTGGCGCGTCATCTTCTGGCCGCGGAGAGTGCGGCCCTGGTACTCCCTCGTGTCGGACTCCGAGCGTGCCCTGCCGACGGCGCGATGCAGAAGCTGGTGCGGAAGTGCTCCGCCAGTCAGAGCGGCGCGAACAACGCCTGTTGAGAGTTTGGGCGGCAGGTGGTCCCAGGGGTTGCGGACAGCGCTGGGGAGCAGCGCTCCCATCAGCGCCATGAGCTTGAGGGGCTGGCCCGGCTGCCCGTCCGGGTACACCATCTGCTGGGCCTCGAAGTACCGCGCGATGTTGCGCTTGGCCGTCTCGACGGTGGTCTGCAGCCAGTCGCGGATGACGACGCGGCCCTCCGATCCTGACAAGGCGAGGGCGTAGAAACGCAGCGGATCCACTTCCATTCTACGGCCCTGTTTCACGGACTGGAGGAGGAGACCGACATCAGCCGGGTCGGGAGATGAGAGAAGCTGCGCCACGGATAGTGTCATTGATTCGCGCGCCCAGAACACCCATGCCAGTTGGTCGCCAAGTCGGAAGCTGTAGTGCTCGTGGGCGAGCATGGCATTCAGGACCTGGGCGTACTGATAGGCGCACTTCCAGCAGACGGGGGAGACCTCCGCGTGTTTTCGACCGTACGAGTAGAATGCGTCCTTATTCGTGGACACCAAGGCAGCTTGGCCTCCGGCTCCGGGCACGCCGCTGATCGAGATTGGATGCCGGTCGGCGATCGCCTCGATCTCCCCACACACGAGGCACCGCATCTCCGTGGCAGATCGCTCGGCTCGCTTCTCGATGACGTGTTTTACCCAGAACTCCCGAATGGTCGGGCTGTCGACCAGAATGTCGGCACCGACACGAAATGTGATCCAGTCCTTCGGGTTCAGGTCCGCGGGCAGATCCTTCGGATGCACGCCGCGGTCGAGATAACGAAGCACCGCTTCCACCTGCGGGAGATCCGTCGCTTGCGCACATTGAGCGACCAGGTCGCGGAATGCCTCGTGCTTGCTTCGAGTGAACTCATCGTCTTCTTCAGTGACGGCACAGCCCAGGACGTAATCGGCGGTGTCCCCAAGAAGGCGCGGTCTGACCCTTCGGCCACTTCGGCGAACAGAGAGTTCGGGCAACAGCATCCGCCTACCCTTACCATCCTCCTCTTGCGTGGGCACGAACCCCCCTGCCTTGAGTCGCCCATCTTGGTCAAGGTGGATGATCCAGCTCACGCGGCGTTCCGAGTAGTCTTGTGGTGGCAGATCCACGTGCTCCGCCGCCTCGCACAGTCGCTTCAGGATCATCCTTTCACCTCCTCATACAGCTCCTGCGGCACGTGCAGCACGCCGCGCTCGAGGCGGGCGTCGAAGAAGATCGGGTCCGCGCGCCCCTCATCCGGGTCGTAGCGCAGATCGAAGAGCATCTGCCCCAGGTCGTCGGTGACGTCGATGGGCTGCTCGGAGTCGTCCGGCGGCCCGAAGCTGGCCGCGAACTCCCGGCAGCCCAGGTAGGGCCGCATGTAACACCGCCCGCGATTCACGCGCCGGCGGAACTGAGCGCGGTAGGCGGCCACGTCCTTCTCGGCGTGCCCGCGCAGCACCGGCTGGGCGTCGATGCGGTAGGCCACGTTGCGCAGCGCCAGCGTGTGCCGCTGGGCGCGGCTCTCGTCCGCGAGGAACTCCGGCGTCTCTGTGCCCCGCATCCACTTACCCACCGTGGTCGGGGCCACCGTCTCGGTGACCTCGTTGCGCAGGATCGAGAAGTGGCGGATGGGCCGCAGCACGCCGATGCTCACGACCTGCCAGCGCATCTGTGGCTTCCAGAAGATGCTCTCCAGGATCCCGCGCGCGGCCGAGGGCGTCATCACCTCGTAGCTGACGCGCTCGACCTTCATCTCCGGCCGCGTGAAGCACGCGAAATCCCCCCAGGCCCTCACGCTGACCGGCGGGTAGTTCGGCATGGCTGATCCCTCCCTTCAGATGACGGTCCGAGTGTCCTCCGACTCGACGACGATGCCGAGGTCTCGGTCATATCCCCCCTCCCAGCGCCACAGCTCCACGCCCTCGATGATCCTGCGGCACAGGCGCTGAGCCACGGCCTTCTCGTGCTCCCAGCGGCGCATGTTGACGATGTAGGGCTGCAGGTCGCGGAGGTCGTCGCGGGTGAGAGTGCCGGCCTGTTCGATACGCTCGAGCAGCTCCTCGCCCCCCTCCCAGGGGATGGCGACGGGGATGGTGTCATCGGGGATGAGGCGGTACTTGCGCGCAACCTGCTCGAAGGCCAGGCGCTCGCGAAGCTCGTCGATGTCATGCTGATCGAGGTCAACGAGGGGGTAGAGCAGCTCAAAGAAGCGGCGGTGCGTGGCGGGGCTGCTCAGGTCCACCTCGGGGTCGTCGGAGAACACGACGCGTGTAGTGTGGGCGCCCGTTTCGTACGTTCCCGGCGGCATGGCGCCGTCGGCGGGCTCGAAGATGATGACCTGACCGGTGTCGAGCCTGCCCTCCCGGTTGCAGCGCCCCGCGGCCTGCACGATGCGATCAAGCGGCGCCAGCGCCCGCAGCACCAGCGGGAAGTCGATGTCCACGCCGGCCTCCACGAGCTGCGTGGTGGCCAGGTGCAGGGGCACGCCCTGGCCCAGCCGCTCCCGGATCTGTGCCAGCACCTCGCGCCGGTGCGCCGGGCACATGTTCGTGGACAGGTGCACGCGGCTGTCCTCGGGCAGCTCGCGGAAGAGCGCCCTCGCATCCCTGCGGGAGTTCACCACCGTCATGGCCTGCTCGGACTGCCGCATGGCGCCGGCCACCTCCGGCCACGTCATGCGCGGCGGCTTGCCCTCACGGGGAACCGCGTAGGTCACGCGGCGGAGCTCCTGCGCGAGCGCGATAGGATCGGGGACGATCTCGGCGATCGGCTCGTCGAGAACCGTGTCGTAGGCCGGGGGCGTGGCCGTCATCAGCAGGCAGGTCGCGCCGTAGTGGCGGACGAAGCTCGCCAGCATCTCCATGCTGGGCCGCAGGAGGCCGATCGGCAGCGTCTGCACCTCGTCGATGATCACGACGCTGCGCGCGACGTTGTGCAGCTTCCGGCATTTCGACGGGCGGTTCGAGAAGAGGCTCTCGAAGAACTGCACCGCGGTGGTCACCACGATCGGCCTGTCCCAGTTCTCGGCGGCGAGCTGCCACCGCTGCCGATCCGTGTCCTCGAGCTGGGTCAGCTCCACCGAGCTGTGATGCTCGAGGACGGCCTCGGCGCCGAAGATGCTGCGGTAGACTGCCGCCGCCTGCTCGATGATGCTGGTGTAGGGAATCACCACGATCACGCGGTCCAGGTCATGATACAGGGCATGACGCAGCGCGAAGCCCATGCTGGAGCGGGTCTTCCCGCCGCCGGTGGGGACCGTGAGGCTGAACACCCCCTGCGGCTCGTCTGCGGCCGTCAGGCACCGCTCGTAGATCTCGCGGCGAATGCGGTTCAGGTCGTTGTCTGGCGCGTCTGCCATGAGGCGCTGCTGGCTGGCAGCGAACGGCACCCACAGGTCGCCGATGGTCGTACCGACCCCCCGCACGGCAGCCTGCTCCGGTCGGAAGTGGCGCCCCGTGTCCAGGTGATCGGCATCCACGAGGGCGCTGAACAGCATGCGCGTGAACAGCTCGGCCTCGGCGAAATCGCTCGCGACGTGGTCCGGCAACTGAGGGAAGTCGGCCGGGGATGGGAGGTCGATGACCGATCGGGCGCGATCGACAAGGGCCTCCCGCTGCTCAACTCCCTCCCCGATGCGCCCTTTCAGATGGGCCAGGTCCGGCAGGGAGCCGTGATGCCCGGCGACTGCGAAGATCAGTGGCAGGCACCTCTGGGGCGCCTGCAGCGCGCCGAGGAGGCTGTGGTCACCGCCCCGATCGCCGATCCCGCGCACGTAGCGCTGGAACTGCTCACTGACCTTGCCGATGTCATGGAGCAGCCCGGCCAGCCGCCCCCATTCGGCTGCACGCCACCGCGAGGCAAATCGCCCTGCGGCTCGTGCCGTCGCAAGAAGATGATCTGCGAGAAGCTGCGGCTCCCCGGCGTCGTTCTCCGAATGACCAAGCATCCGCATCGACGCACCCCCTTCGGTAAGTGGCTTCCACATGGGGGGCGCGTTGTCCTCTTACGAAAGCAGAAAAGATAGACTCAAGTCTGAGACCAGCCCGTAGACAGTGGATGGCCGCTGACCGCCTCCCATGACTGCTGCGGTCCGACGTGCAGGTAGATCGCCGTCGTGTCCAGCCGCGAGTGCCCAAGCAGTTTCTGCAGCGATGCCAGATCGCACCGGCCGCTACGCAGCAGCAGCGTCGCGAACGTGTGCCGCAATGCGTGCATGCTCTGCTGATGGCGTAGTTGCGCCCTCGACAGTACTCCATCCGGTGCTCGGCCGCGGCCTCCAGGAGCGGCGCGAGCTCGTCCTCATTGAGGTAGACGGGGAGCCGCTCGGGGCGCGTCGGCGGCGCGCACCGTTTCCGTGGTGGCGGGGGCGTCCTCGCTGAAATCAGTCACCCGGACGCAGTTCCCCGCCGCATCGTGGGTGATGCCGCAGCGTGCCCCGGATGCGCAGACCGCCATCACCAGTCCCGTCGATGCCAGCCTGACGAGTCTTGGTGTGCCTCTATTGCGCCACGCCCTCGAACCGCAGATAGCCGAAGTGGTCGGGATCGTGCCAGTCGCCCGGCAGCCATGACCAGGTGCTGGGCTCCAGCAGATCGTTGCGCATCCGCCGGCACACATTCACTCGCCATGTCCCGTCGGGTCCGGCAAGCTCGAAGGCTTCGTAAGGAAGAGCCACCTCGGCGACCCAGTGGTCTGTCTTGATTGACGTCGCGGCGCTCCAGCGGGGATGGTAGTCGTAATCCCGCTCTCCACCGGCGACCCGCTGATCGAACTGGACGCCTTCGGGATTGACGGCCATCTGATAGTAAAGTGGCGCGCTCTCGTTCGGCTGGATGAAGATGGCGACCTGATCATCCCCGCAGGCGTTGATTGACATCTCATCCTTCGCGTCGGCTTTGAGGGACGCGGTGTCGCGGTCGGCGCAGACCACGGCCAGGTAGACGTTCTCGTCGTCATAGAGGGCTTTCACGCCGGTGTCGGCGAGCGACCTGGTCCTGTCACTTCTCCAGAAGCCGGCGAGCCAGGGCATCTTGCCCCAGGCGGCCTCAGCCAGCATACCGTCCACCTTCATCGGCATATCGGCGCGCCGAGCTGGGAGGACCGGCAGCGTGTCGGGCTTCTCATTGGCCTGCCGCTCACCCAGAGAGTCGGGAAGACGCGCCTGGGCGGTCGCGGCCCTCTCCAGGAAGCTCCTCCACAGCGACCAGAACCGGTGATGCGTCATCAACGCCCAGGCACGCGCGTACTCATCTGCGGCGATGGCCGCCGTGATCTCATCCAATCTCTGGCCCATGAACTCGCGATCCTCCGGCGCGAGGCTGAGGCTGACGTCCGGATCGGCCAGAAGCTGTGCCACACGATCGGGGACCTTCCTCAGGCGAGCCATGTCCTCCGCCTGCAGCGGCTCAGTCCGGTAGGATGTGATCGTGCAATCCGCTGTATCGACGCGGAAGGCGATCAGGCCGAAGGGCTCGAGGTTGACGGGCAGCGTCAGCTCATCGCCCGCCCGTTCGGCCGCCACCGGGCGCCCGCTGACAAGGTCAACGATCTCGCCCGGGGTCTGGATGCTGAGAGCACCCGTGACGTGCCACTGGCAGGGGTTGGCGACGTAGAACCAGAAGCGCCCGCCCTCGGCTCGCGCTCTGATGGCGAGGTTGGTCTCAAGCCCGGTGTCCAGGACCGGCGTGAACTTCCCCTCGGGAAGATGCGTGTAGACCTTGAGCACGCTGCGCAGCATCTGTTCGTGGCCCACGTTGATGTTCAGGTCGGTGAAGCCGCCGAGCAGCAGGTTGGGGTCGCCGGTAATCAGAGCGTGGATGAACGCCTCGCGGCAGTGGTACCCACCCGGCTGAGGGAGGGCGCGGATCTTGGCGCCGTTCATGATCCAGTCGGACTCGACCAGGCGGTCGTGGTCATCCCGGTCCTTCATGGCGTGGCCCGCAGCCGGCAGCATGTTCTCATCCCAGCTCGTGCGCACGAAGACGCAGCGCTTCGTGTCGTGGCTGAATGCGGAGACGATGTCGGGACTGGTGCGTGAAAGCCAGCAGTAGGGGTCCTGGCTCGGCAAGGGCGGGCGAGTCTGCCTCCAACTGAGCGTCCAGCGTCCCGTCCACATCCCCTCGATCGTGTTCAATGCGTCCAGGTCAATCGCGAAGTCCCGCATTATGGCCTTGAAGGGCCTGTCGGCTTCCACCAGGTGTTGGAAGAACCTGGTGTCCTCAACCGCCACGGCATTGACGAACTGCAGGTCGCCGCGCGCGCTCGCGAGGGTCGCGCGCGCCTCCGCGAGGAACTGCTTCAGCTTGTCAGCGCGCCAGGCGATGAACTGCTGTCGTAGCGGAGGACTGCCCAGCAGGCCGGCCCGCTTGGCGAAGCGCTGCGGGTCAGTCCCCGAGACGGGCAGCGTGATACCCGTGTCGCGCTCGAACAGCCCGATGGTGACATCGTCGTAGCTGCAGACAAGCGGCCGGTCATAGCTGTCCTGCCAGCCGAAGCCCGGGATCTAGTACCCAGTGCGCTGTGTGGGCCCGATCATGCCGTGCACGCCCCGGAAGCGCGTGAGGTGCCCGAAAGTGCTGCCCAGGTCCGCCATGAGCCTGCTGTACTCCTCCTGGACCTGCGGGTGCAGCCAGTTCGGCACGATGGTGCTCAAACGGTGTCCGTAGCGTTGTCGTCCCTCGGCGTTGACCATCCAGACGGTGTCGGCACCCATCGCCACCTCCGCGTTGTTGGCATAGGTGCGCACATCCTCGGACTGGCTGAACTC
>JAYENL010000206.1:0-7037 GCA_034722055.1 Armatimonadota bacterium | reverse complement strand
CGCCATTTCGCCGTCCGGGGTCTCATGGTAGCGGGGCTCGAACACCAGCGGGTGGGCGATCACGCGCAGCTCGCCGAGCCGCTGCAGGAGCCCCGGAAGGCCGCGGGTGTGATCATAGTGGCCATGACTGAGCACCAGCGCCTGCGCCTGTGCGGGGTCAACGCCCATGGCGTCGGCGTTGGCCCACGTCTGCGCGCTGTCGCCGGTGTCAAGCAGGAAGCTGCCCGCGGCCGTGCCAATCATCAGCGCCAGGCCGTGCCCCGCGCGCAGACCCTCGCGCGCGTGGTTGTCCCGCAGAACCATGACCTCAACTGCCGGTCCCTGCATCCGCGGGCACCTCCAGCTCAATGTTCTCCTGCGACAGGGCCTCCGCCAGCGTCGTCGCCTCCGTCTGGACGGTTCGCACGTGCTCGGCGGCCAGCGCGTAGTAGGGCCCCTTGCCTTCGAGCTCCTCGCGGATGAAGACGGCGTCCACATCCTCGTCTCTGAGCATGTGGGCGATCAGGATCCCCCGCCCCGAGCCGGCCTCGATGTAGGGGTTGGCGATGTGGCGGACGTCGCGGACACGCTGATCGTCGGTCCCCACGGTGACCAGGGCGAACTTCTCGGCCTGCCCGAAGTCGTCGGCGATGAGGTCATCCGTCGCCATTGGAGCGGCGTAAAGCAGTGTCTCCTTGTGTTGGGGCTCGAAGTGGATGAGCACGCGGTCGATGTTCTCGGCGACGTCCCTGACGGCCCTCTCCAGCCGGTAGCTGATCTGGTGCGCCTCCTCCAGGTCGTCAACGTCCAGCACCACGTGGCCCTCGATGAACCGGTAGGGCCCGGAGTTGCGGCCCTTCAGCTCATGCACCTCCACCACGTCCCGGTCGGCCTCCAGCGTGCGCTGGACCTTCATGAGCAGATCGTGGTCGATGCTGGCGTCCAGCAGCACCCGGATGGCGCCCACGCCCAGCTCCGCCGAGGTGTAGATGATGAACAGCACGATCACCAGCGTGGCCCACAGATCGATGTTGTAGCCCAACCAGGCGGCCACCAGGCTCAGCAGCACCGCCAGCGTGGCGAGTGTGTCGATGAGCGCGTCGCGGCTGTCCGCCTCCAGGGCCGGGGAGGAGGTCCGCTTCGCGATTGCTCCCTCCCAGCGGGAGAACGCGTAACTGCCGGCCATCGCCAGCGCCATCGCCCCCATCGTCCAGGGCAGGTTCTCGATCTCCTCCGCCGGCCCGCCCAGGATCGCCTTGCGCGCCAGCTCGTAGCCCACGATGGTGATCAGCACAGCCACGCCCAGCGAGATGAGGTTCTCGAGCTTGTAGAGCCCGTAGGGGAAGGTCTCCGTCCGCCGGTCGGCGATCCTCACCCCCATGTAGAGGGCGAGTGCCTGCGCGATGTCGCTGACGTTATGCACCGCATCGGCCATCAGAGCCATCGATCCGGACAGCACTGCGAGCACGTATTTCAGCACCACCAGGCTCGTACGCACGCCCACGGACACCAGCGCCGTCCGCTGGGCCACCTTCCGCCGCTCCTCCTGGTGCTGCCTACGCTCAGTGCTCACAGATGTTCTCGCCGCCCTCCAGCTTTCCGGACGCGATCTGACCGACCACGTCCTGCACTGGCCCGGTCACACCGACGCAGACCCCAATGTCCAAGTTGCCCAGCAGGCTGACCGCGCGCGGCCCGGCTCCGCCCGCAACTACCTCATCGACGTCGTGTTCATCCAGCAGACGGGGCAGCAGGCCCGGCTGGTGGCCGGGGTTGGGGAGGTCATATCGCGCCCTCTCTTCACCCGCCTCGATGTCCACCACGGTGTACCTCTCGCACCGGCCGAAGTGCGGCGCCACCTGCTCTCCATCGGTCGCGATCGCGTACCTCACAGCATAATCCCTTTCAGTCGGTGTTCCTGTCGCCCAGCAGCTTCCGGGTGCGCTCAACGAACTGCTGTAAGGCATCTGTCCGGCGCTCGATGACGCTCACCCAGGCTGTCAGCCGGGCCCGGCCGAGGTCGGTAAGCTCGTAGTTGCGCCGCGCCGGCCCCGGCCCGGATGTATCCCACGTGGAGACCACCGCACCCTCCTCCTCGAGCTGCCGCAGGGCGCGGTAGATAGCACCGGCGTCCACCTGGGCGTCGGTGAGACCCATCTGGTTCACTTCGCCCAGGAGGTCATAGCCGTGTGCTGCCGCCCCTGAACCCAGCAGATACAGAAGCGCGGGCTCTACCAGACGTGAGAGGCGGGTGGCAACGGCCTGCTCCATTCTCCCCCATCCGCGGCCGCGTCTCATACCATGCCTCACCTATATGTTTTTCCCATATAGAGTACCACACGGAAGATGGAGATGTCAAGGCTCTGGTCTGATTCAGGACACGATTCTGCTCCAGATTCTTTTCTGAGGAGGGAGGAGTCAGTTCGCATTCTGGCGAATTCCTCCATAGATATGACGAAGCCGCGCTGAATGTGCTTCAGCGCGCTTCCCCCGGCTGGACGCGTCGCCCACCGTACTCCGGGCACCCCCGGGATCCGGAGTGGCGTGCCAAGTGGGTATAACTCCCGATGTTCCTCGGGGGGTTCGACGCGTCATGTGGCAGAAGCCGATGTTCCATGGACTGCTCCGCTGGTGGGAGACGGACGACGCAATTCGCCGCGAGATGGTGCTCAGGCGCGCCGCGCGCGCTCAGGCCCGGCGCCTCCTGGCACGCTCTCGCCTGCCCGATCTCGACCTCACGCGCTTCCTCGAGAGCGTCTGTCACCGCGGCAGGGTGCTCCGAGCCGACGGGACGCCCGTCTCAGTTGAGGCCCTCGCCTCCCTCAGCCCCCATCGTCTGGAGCGGATGCTGGCATCGGGTGAGCTCTGCGTCACGGGCAACCAGGCGGTGGACTGCACTGGCTCCGGGTCCGCCGAGCCGACACCCGAGCCAGAGCGAACGCCTGTCCGCGAGCTGCGCCGGTTCCTGATGCGGCTGCTGGGGTCCCCGGGTGAGTCGCTTGAGGCCGTCAGGCAGGCCACCACTGCAGCCGCTCCCATCGATGTCACCACCTGCTCGCTCGTGCTGTGCCTGTCCGACCCCGAGACCTGGGCCATCTTCGACCCCCGGCGGGTGGCCGGCCTGCGGCGGCTGTCGCTGATGCTGGCGGGTGGTTGCTCCTGGGGGGCTGCGGCCACCGACTACGAGCACTTCCTGGCGGCCGCCCGCGAATTACGCGATGCCTCGTGCGGCGTGCTGGAGGACCTGCTGGCCGTGGATCTGCTGCTCTGCCGGCTCGCTGAGCTGGGAGAGGCGCGAGCCTGGAAGGTGGCCGCGGGGCTCAGCGGTCCGCAGGCGGAGGCGGCGGCGGTCTCCCGGCGCTCTCTGGCGGGCGGCTTCGCCGCCATCGCCCCCGATGACCCCGATGATCCCAACATCACTCGCCTCCAGCAAATCCAGCCCGGCGACTGCCTGGTGATGCACCTGCCGGGCCGAATCGGAGCCGTGGGGCGCGTGACCAGGCCCTACTACGAGGTGGATCCCGACTGTCCCGATCCCCTCGACCGCCGCTGCCGGCGCCGGATCGGCGTGCAGTGGATGGCGGGCGACCGGGACTACGGCTCCATTCTCGCGGGCGCCCAGCAGCGGTTCTCGGTGGTGGAGCTGTCTCCGGATGCCTTCTGGTCCATCGCCCGCATGTACCGCCAGGACCCGCAGTACGATCTGCTGTTCCGGCCGCTGCGCGGTGCCTGGGTCCTGGCCTGCGATAAAGCCAAGTGGGCGCGGCTCTCGGGGCTGAGCAAGCCGCTTCCGCTGCGCGACCAGTGGCAGATCCGACTGCACGGCGAGGAGCCGCAGACAGGCGACCTGGCGCTGCTGTTCCGCCGCGGCGGCCGGCCCGGCTTCGCCGGCCTGGCGCGCGTCATCTCCGGCCTCGGCCCCAAGCCGCGCGACGACTCCGCGCTCTCCCGAGTTGATGTGCTCTACCAGCGGCTCTTCGAACGGCCGCTGAGCCCGGACGGTCCAGGGCTGGAGGCCGGCCTCGCCTCCTGGCAGCCGCCGAGCCCCGACGAGACGGCACGCCTCTCGGCGGAGCAGACGGCGATGCTGTGCGAGCGGATGGGCGCGTTTCCCGAGCGGCACTTCGTCCTCCTCACCGGCGGCACGTCCGTCCCCATGACGCACCCGCAGACCACCTTCACCTTCAACCACGAGTCCGACGGCTGCTCCAAGACGCTGTCCGACGCCGTCGAGGCCGGACAGGCCCGATGCCTCGTCTACCACGGCAGTCCCGAGAACCGCTTCGCCGGCTTCGGACGTGCGGTGGCCGTGGCGGAGCGCGAGGCGCGGGTGGACCTCTGCCGCTTCCCTCGCCGCACCGGCCTCAGCGCCTCCGGACTCGGGACCTCCCTGCTCCGCGAGGAGGGGAGCCGATCCTCGCGCCGCGCGCGCAGCGTCCTGCCCATCTCCGCCTACGACTTCTACCGCGTCGTGGCCGTCGGCATGGGCCGCGCCGGCTCCGCGGCCTCCGTCCCTCGCAGCATCGAGGAGCTTGCACAGGACTGCGGCGGCCCTACGGAGCGCTTCCGGGAGATGGAGCGGCTTCTTCGCAGGCGCGGACAGTTGATCCTCTACGGGCCGCCGGGCACCGGCAAGACCTGGCTGGCCCTGCGGCTGGCCGACTACCTCACCGGCGGCGATGAGAGCCGCCAGCGGCTGGTGCAGTTCCATCCCTCCTACAGCTATGAGGACTTCGTCGAGGGCATCCGCCCCCGAGCGGTTGAGGGCGCCGGCGGCCACGCCGCCGTGGAGTACCCCGTGCTGCCGGGGGCCTTCGTCACATTCTGCGACCGTGCCCGCAATGAGCCCGACGATACCTGGGTGCTTGTGATCGACGAGATCAGCCGGGCGCACCTCTCCAGAGTCTTCGGCGAGCTCATGCTGGCGCTGGAGTACCGCGGCCGGGAGGTCGAGCTGGCCCACACGCGGCAGGAGGGCGGCCGGACGCGCTTCTCGGTTCCCCCTAACGTGCTGGTCCTGGGCACCATGAACACCGCCGACCGCAGCGCCGCGGGGTTGGACTTCGCCCTCAGGCGGCGCTTCGTCTTCTACCCTCTGTTCCCCGACGATCCCGAGCTGGTGCTCTCCATGTTCCGAAGCTGGCTGGACGAGAACGCCCCCGACGCGCGCTGGGTGGCGGCGCTGCTGGCGGCGCTCAACGAGCGCCTGGAGCCGGAGGTCGGCCGCGACCTGCTGGTGGGGCACTCCTACTTCATGCGGCCGGGCCTGTGCGAGCAGCGCGTCAGAGAGATCTGGCGCTTCGAGCTGCATCCGCTGCTGGAAGAGTACTTCGCCGGAGCGCCCGAGCGCCTGGACGCCTTTGACATCGATGAGCTGATCAGGGAGGCGCGCTCTCGCGCAGACTCCTCTGCAGTCTCGGACGAGGGCGCTGCGGCGCCCGGCAGATCCCGCCCGCGGCGGCATGACTCCCTTGCCGGTGACGATGACACCACCCCGGCGTCAGGTGAGGGCGACCATGGCCTCTGACCTGCACCTCCAGGAGCTCGAGCGGCAGTACGTCTCCCTGGAGCCACGAGAGGCGGAGTACCTCCTCGCCAGGCACAGCCAGCACGTCGGCCTGCGCCGGGCCGGGGAGGCGCGCGAGGCATGGCTGCTGGCCGCGCGCCAGTTCTGCGGCACGATCCCCATGGCCGGCGGCCGGCGACTGACCATGGAGCCCAAGGCTCGCGTGGGCAGCCTCTGGAGCCTGCTGGCGCACGCACCGGAGCTGGCGATGGTCCTGCCGCACACCGCGCGCCACGGCGTGACGGCCAGGGATCCGGCGGGAGTGGCCGCCGTCTTCGTCACCCAGGTGCAGCGTCTGCTGAAGCGGGGGCTGGCGCGCGGATACCGGGAGCATCGCGAGAACCTCTCGTCGCCGCGCGGGCGTCTGCTCGTCGGCGAGCAGCTTCGGGTCAACGTGGCGCGGCCCCAGCGCTTCGCCTGCGAGTTCACCGAACTGGGCCTCGACATCCCCGAGAATCGCCTGCTGGCCGGGGCGCTGGAGGTGGCGGAGGGCGTCGCCGGCCATCTGTCACACCTGCATGCCGGCATCAGGGAGCTGAGGCGGGCGCTTGGGGGCGTGAAGCCGGCGGTATGTCTCACCACGCGGCCGCTGCGCCTGAGGCCGGGCCGGGAGCACTACCGCGCGCCGTTGGCCCTGGCGGAGCTGCTGCTCGCCGCCGTCGGTCGCACCCCTGTGCGCGGTCCACGAACCGTTCCGGCGGTGCTCGTCGAGATGCCTCAGCTCTTCGAGCGCTTTGCCTGCCGGGTGCTGGCCGACGGGCTGGAGCAGGGCCTGACGGTCCGCAGCACCGGCCACAGCGTGGCTCTGGACGCCGATGGCCGCGCGCTGCTGACCCCGGATGCGCTCATCCAGCGCGGGCGCCGGCCCGTGGCCGTGGTCGATGCCAAGTACAAGACGGTCGCGGAGGCCACGCCGGACGCCGCGCCTGGGCCTGCCGACCTCTACCAGATGCTGGCCTACTGCGTGGGCTACGGAGTCTCCGACGCGGTGCTGGTGTACCCCCAGCCGGTGACGATCCAGCCGCTGCGCATCGAGCGGGAAGGACCGCTTGTGCGCATCCACTGCCTGGGCCTGGACCTGTCCGGCGACGGCCGCGCCATCTACGATGAGTGCGCGCTGCTGTGCCGCCGCATCGGCCGGATCATTGCCCGAGCAGGCGACCGGGTTACTCCCATCTCCCATCAGGCGCCACTCATGGCCCCTGGCCGCGTTTGATAACGGCGACTGCGCGAACTGCTTCGACGCGCTGTCCTGCGCCAGTCCCACATGCTCACCCGATTGCACCACGTATCGCGTCGTCAGAATGCGCTTCGCTCTTTGCTAGGACTCGCACTCGTGGCACCTGTCCGAATCACACGAAAACAGTAACTACTCACCTTGTGGTGTCAGGGAGGTTGTAGGAGGAGGTTGTGGTCGATACAAGGGCCGAGGGCGTCGGTGAGTGTTTCGAGGGCATCATGGCCATGTTTTCGGGCCGTCTGGAGCACCGTC
>JAYENL010000205.1:0-7063 GCA_034722055.1 Armatimonadota bacterium | reverse complement strand
TGAGGTAGGCCGCCTGGTTGAGAAAGGCCAGCGACGCGGCCTGGAGCCCCCAGTCGGACGCGCGCCCGTTGGAGAGGATCTCCTGGCCGAGCAGCAGCCTGTCTATGGTACCGCTCTCGAGCGCTCGTTGATCGTCGGTGAGGATCGTCCAGACCAGCGAGGGCGCTATGACAGTGTTGTACCAGAAGAGATGGTCGTTGGTCGCACACGTGCCCTCGGGATTGTACCGCGAGGAGAAGTGGAGCCTGGCGGCGTCGATGCACCGCCGCCATACCGGCGCCGGGTAGTCGCGTTGGAAGTAGCGCCCCAGCAAGTACAGACATACTCCCTCCCAGTCCCGATGGCGATCGCCAGACACCACTGGTGGCTCAGTTGTGTAGTAGAGGCCCGTGAAGTCGTCCGCCCGGTGCCTCAACTGGCGGGCGAACGCGTTGGTGACCTTAAGGCGTTCAGCGTCCGTGAATACCGGGCTCTCCTCGATCAGATCCCAGAAGACAATCAGCATGTGTGCGTTGTAGTGGTAGGCACCGGCCAGCGGATCCCGCTCCACCTCGATCTGCCCGGCATCGTCGCGTCGCAGCTCCGCCAGCGCTTGCTCGTCCGGGAAGGCCAGCCGAAGGAATTCCCGAGCGTGATGCTCGTCGCCGGTCATATGGTACAGCGCCATGCGCTTGCTGATGGAGTTCCAACCGAATGTCCCCCGATTACCGTACTGCCGCGATGCTTCCCACACCCGTACTTCCTGAAGGTCTTCGGGCACCACCATCCCCTCGCCCAACTCGATCTGCATCGTCCAGCCCAGGTTGAGCTTGCCTTGGACGGTGCGGGCCTCTCGGAGCTTGTCCGCGAGGGCTGCAGCCGCGGAGTTGACACCTTCAGCATCGCTGCCTCCGACAAAGATGACGTTGTGGCCGTTCCCGAAGGGGCTATGAAGCGTCCTGACCACGTAGCCGCCGCGCCCCGGATACTTCAGGTCGAGCATAGTGAACATGCGGTCGTATAGGTCGCTGATCAGCCGGCTCGTAGATCGGTTACCGAGGGCGATAAGGTTGGACTCGATGGGCACGGCAGCGCCAGGGTCGCGGTCGTCGATGATTGGTACCTCGACGCCAGTCATCTCCTCAATCGCGTCCTGGATGGCCGCCGCAGCAGCGTCATGGATGCCGGAGGCGGGCTTGACGATGCTGATGGCGGCCCGGCCATCGGATACAAGCTCCGTCATCAGGTGGAGGTCCTTCAGTTCCTCGTAGACGGGTGGGATCGGCTTTGGAATCGGCGGAGGCGGGGCCGGCACCGTCACCCTCCTCTCGGGATCGTGGAAGGCCATCAGCTCTCTGACACCCAGGTAGTGCTCGAAGCCGTACGAGGAGGTAATCGTGAGCCGCAGATAGGTGGTCGTCCGTGGCTCCAAGCGCACAATCTGCGCTGCGGCCGTGTCCTCGAGGGTCGCCTCCACCGGCTCTCCGGCGGAAAAGGCGAGCTGCATCCGCTCCGCATTAGCGTAAAGCTCCGGCATGTCCACCTGCAGGATGACCACAGTGTCCAGAGTGGTGGGCTCCGCAAACTCAACCTGCAGCCACTGGGGTGGCCCCTGGTGGTCAGCCGTGGCCCATCTGGTGGAGACGCTACCGTCCACAGCTTTGTCGCAGTAGAACCTGCCGCCGGGCTCTGAGGCGTTGCTGCTGGCCTCCACCTGTGCACCGAGGCATACATTCTTCAGTCCAGCCGTATCCAGGTTCTGAGCCCCGGCGTCGGCTGTCATCAGCAGAAGAAGCGCTGGAGAGAGCCAGAACATGTAGCGCACGATCGCCTGCTCCTTCGATGAGGTTTGCCGTTCTGCCCCAACGGGTCCCCCCCCGCTGGCCTGAAGAGTCCCCACTCACAGAACGGTCGGGCTTGGACTCCGCACATGGTGATGACGAGCTCCGTCGAGCTGGAGCCCGCTGAATACGTCAATCCTCGTGCAGAATCGCGAAGTCGTCAAACCAGAACTCCTGCCCGCGGTCCTCAGTCCAACCCGTGTGGAACATGAATTGACGCAGGTACTGTAGCTCCGGATAGGCCTGCCGAGCTGTGCGCACATCCACGGTGATCTCGTGCCACCGGCCATCATCCACCAGCGTGTACAGGTCGAGATCCTCGTGCCGACTGTGGCGACTCGCGCTCCCACCCAGGGTGAAGCCTCCGGGCTGGTCGGGGCCGCCGTAGGTAGTCACCTCAATGGCCACGGGCACCCCCTCGGGGACGCGGTAGTCGAAGCGAATCAGAGGGTAGTCGTCGATGTCCCATGCACCCGGTGCGATCTGTCCTGCAGTGCGATTGGCCCTCTCATCATCGTAGTAGAGATGCATGCACTTGCCATCACCATCCGGGCGCTGAATGTGCGAAGCTCCCGTCTGATGCCCTCGGTAGAACTTGAAGTAGTAGCCCCACCTCGTTCCCCGCGTAGCGTCCTCGAAGTCCACCTCTACCATTGGCACACCAGGAGCTTCCTGCTCACGCACTTCGACGACAACTACGTCCACCCCGCGGCGGCCGTTCTCAAAGGTCGTGCGAACCGTCACACCATAGCAGCCCGCATCCGCATACGTCTTAGCGGGAGTGGCTTCACGGGCGTAAGAGCCATCCTCAAAACCCCAGATGACAGATGCGATCTCCTTGCCCAGTGTATCGAGGCTGAACTGCACGGGCTGACCGGGTTCGACAACAGCCGGTCGCGCGAGTGCGATCAGCCGCGTCGGATGTTCCACGCCGTGCTCATAGGCGCCCAGGTCCGGCGCCTCGCCGGTCCAGGGCAGACTCACCGGCATGCCGTCCTCCCAACTGACCTCGCGGTCAAGGTGCAGGATCGCGGGCTGGTAATAGCGCAGCTCCACGCGCTGGATTTGCGCCAGGTTGTCCCCCTCGTCGATGGCGATGAAGTCGCCCTCTTCACCCTCGATGCCGAAGCCGTCGTAGAAGGGGCGACCGTCAGTTACCGGCAGCTCGCTTCCGGTGCCGTTGCCTATAGCCAGTGCCAGGGGCGCGCCGGCGTCAATTGCCTCGCTGGCGAGCCTGAGCCGGTAGTCACGGTTGTCCGGATCCGTGAACGCGGGGTCGGCGTCGATATTGGCGTGGAACTCCGACCAGAAGCCGCCAACGGTAAACGTATTCTCGTTGGCCTCCTGTGCGGTCCAGTAGTCTGACCCGTAGCGGACCACCGTCTGCCCCGGCTCAGTGCCCCGAAACAGATTGCTGACAAAGCGGTTGTCGCGACTGATGCCATCCCCGCGCACCACCTGGACATTGCCGCCCAGCGGGTCATTGCGGTAGAAGATGTTGTTCTGGAAGATGTGAGCGCTGACATTCATGCCACCGAGCACCCACGCAGGGCCGAGATTATCGGTGAAGGTGTTGTGGTAGAAGCGGGAGTTCATCGCCCGGAACGGCCAGCGGTAGCGGCCGGTCGGTGAGACGCCCCGCCAGATGTAGCTGCTGGTGTTCAGCGGTGTCCCCAGGTTATCGAACACGCGGTTGTGGCGGAATATGCTGTCATCGTAGAGGTTCTTGGCGTAGGGATCGGCCGACCAGGCGCTGTCCCGAGCGCGCGTGATGATATTCCCCTCGATCAGCAGTCGGCCCGACGACCAGAACGAGTAGTTCCGCCCCCACTCCGCCCGGAAGGCGTTGGCGCGCACCACTGTGTATCGCGTCTGGGAGAGGATAAGTGGACAATGGCCCACGCGAGTGAAGGAATTGCCCTCGATCAGCACGCGCGAGCAGTTCTCCATGTGGAACATATCGCCAGTAACGGCGCCCTTGTCGAACACGTTGTCCAGCAGCTTTACCTCCGAGCAGTTGCGTATCCAGTGCAAGGGCCGGGCCCTGCGCATGTTGCAGCCGCGGATCGTCAGATGGCGGCAGCCATCGATCGTCAGCCAGCCGGCGCGGCTGCGCCCATCAAGAGAGAAGCCCTCGATGATGATGTGCTCCTGGCCGGCAAGCTGCATCAGCCATGGCACATCGTCGGCCACCAGGTGCGCTGCCCAGGGCTTGGCAGAGCGGTAGGTGATGGGCGCCCCTGCCGTGCCGCTGTTCGCCGGCGCAATCGTTCCTGAATACTCGCCCGCCAGAAAGATCGCAGTGTCTCCGGGCTCCAGCGTCGCGTTGGCCTTCTCAATGCTGCGCCAGGGGTCGTCGCGGTCGCCCGCGGCGTCGTCCTCACCATCCGGCGACAGGTAGTACTCCGCGGCTCCGGCCGGGGAGCCGGAGGTGGTCGCGAGACCAATCAGGGCGATCACCAACGCTGCTGCAGACCTGATGCACATTTCAGTCCCTCCCAATCTGGTACTCTGTATCCACACGCTCTCATGCCGGGTATCGCAACAGCGGCTGTAGCAGGCGTACATGCGCCACGTCGTGAGCACAGGCGGTTGCCCCCGGTTCCTCGAGCTTGATGCCGGTGCTTCGGCGCGCCGGGCTTACTCCGCGGGTGGGATCGGCCATGAGTACAGGTGCGCTCCGTGAGCTCCCCCGGAGAAGTAGAGGCGCCCGTCGAGATAGGCGCCACCGTTGCCGAGATTGTCCGGCGCCTCGGCCAGCATGGTGAGCTCGTATGTCTGGGGGTCAAGCTGAGCGATTCCACTCACAAACAGGACAAAGATGCGCCCATCTGGCACCTGCACGAATACCCGCGGGCCCTGCTGGAACACAGTTGGGCCAAACGTCTCCTCGAGGTCCGTCTCGTGCAGGATAGTCCGCTCAACCGGGTCGAACACGAACAGGCGCGTACGGTCCAGGACCCCAAAAACGCTGCCATCAGGCCCCACGATCATGTCCGTGTAGCGGTCTGCGGCCTCCAGGAGCGGCTCGTGCCACTCGATCTGCTTCGTCTCCATGTCCAGAATGTACAGCTCGGCGACCTCGGCCTTCCGCACCCCTCCCAGCGCCGGCTGCCGGGTGGTTCCGCCCACAAGCCTGCCATCGGGCAGGGCGACCAGAGCGCTGGTGGAATGCCAGAGGATGAGATCCTCGTGGGTGACTATCGCCGCGGTGTCCGCCTCCCGGTCGTAGAAGACCAGCCCACCCCCGGTGTACCCGTAGCCCGGACTGCCGCCCATAATGATGTGGCGGCCGTCAGGATGGGCGAGGATGACATAGGGCCGGCCCACGTCGGGGTGGGCTCTGGTCTGCGCGAGATAGCGCGGATTGCTGTGAGGGTTGTCCCTCTCCGTCGGCACCCACTCCTCTGCAGGGTCCCATTCCAGGAGCACGCCCTCGGTGTAGGTGCCGACATAGACGCGATCATCAGTGCCGGCTATGGTGTTCCACTGGCGGTAGCAGGCCCGCCTGGTCCATTCGTCGGTGTGCGGATTGTAGCTGAAGAACCTGTGCGGGATGTACGTTCCGCCAGCCAGAGTGCCGCCCGGCACCGCGGCCAGCCCCATGGAGGCGCCGCCCTCACCCGCTATGTTGAAGTGCAACTGGCGGGTCTCTTCGGTCTCGGGGTTCTCCACGATCAGCCGACCCTCGACCAGGTCCAGTTTGACCACTCGCTCACCGTTTGGCAACTGGCGGTGCCGCAGTCCCTGGCTTCCGGTCACGATGGGTTTTGGATTGATATCGGGCTCCTCGTCGAGCTTTCGAACCTGCCCGCCGTAGAACTCATACCACTGTCGCCCCGTATCGGGCCACGGCGTGTACCCATACACCCGGCCATTGAGATCACGGTAGACCTGGACGCCCCCCTTTCCCACCACCTTCTCGGCGGGCACCACGGGGCTGGCCTGGCCGCTCTCGGGATTCAGAATAATGATCTGCCCCGCAGCCAGCCCAATGCCGATGTACACCCAGCCGTGGTCATCTGCGGCCATGGAGCGGGGATACTGACGCGACGGATGGTCGTAGACAGGGCCGTAGTGGCGGTACTGCCCGGTCCGGGGACTATAGCTGACCACGTCGCTGTTGGGGTAGATGGCCGCCCAGACAGTGCCACTGTCATCCTCCGTCATGCTCATGGCGGCACGAGATGGGCCCTCCCGCACGAAAGTGAACTCCCGGCGACGGGGGTCGAACTCGATGAAGTGGCCGCCAAAGTAGGTGTAGTACCGCCCATTGCTGGCGAGAAGTGAGGAGAACGGGCAATCATTCTCGATCGGCCTCGGGATCTCCTCGATCTCCCCCGTCTGAGCATCAATCACCGCCAGCGCGTAGGCGTATCTGTGATCGAACAGCCAGACGAGTACAACACTGTTCCCGTCGCCATCCTCGGTGCACACCATGCCTCGGCTTTCAGCTACGTCGGCGACGGGCCCGTGGTCTTTGAACCCGTCGCCGAGATCCTGCGTCTGTGCCCAGGCGTTGTGTGCTGCCATGACCAACATCAGCAGTCCGACGATAGCGAGCACTTCCATCAAGTCAGTCGGCGCGACTCCTCTTGCGAGCATTTCTCCGCCATCTCCTCGAGAGCCTTGCCCGATCGCCGGAGATGCCCGCGACAGCTTCTGCGGCGCCACGATTGCGTCTTGCTTGACGTCGGGATGGTGAGAACTCAGTCCGCCCCGATGCGCACTTCTGTGGCGCTGGCCGGGACCTCGCCGGCGTGCGTCTGCTGCCATGCCCCATTGCCGACGCGGTAGCTGACCTCGCCCCCCTTCAATAGTGACCGGAACGCGCGCCTCCAGAGCGGAGATGCCGTCGCTGATGTGCACCAGCGAGGCGTGGGTATGGACGGTCACCTGGTCGCCGGGGCGCAAGTCTCCGCCCGTACGTTACTTACGGTCTACGCCGGAGCGGACGCAGACACGATCCGAAGACACACCGCGCTCAGGGAAACGGCGCGCGGGAGCACTGCGAAACAGCTCTCAGGTTACTCACTGCGGACGACATCATCTCGTCGCCGCTCAGTATGTGGCCCAGGCCTGGTAGGTGGCCCAAAGCATGAACGTCCCCAAGGCGCTCAGCAGCAAGCCTTCCCCGAGGCGGATGTAGTGCACTGGCAGTCTTCGGCCCTGGGTGGATTTCCCCGCTGCAAGGTGGTGCGCTGTAATCACCCCGAGCAAAGGCACGATGAAGGCAGCGTTAT
>JAYENL010000204.1:0-7138 GCA_034722055.1 Armatimonadota bacterium | reverse complement strand
CGCCATGTTGTGTCGCGTGGATGTGGCTGGGGGGGGCATTTTGTGTCTCAAAAGCTACAAAAGCGAGGGCGACGGGTACGAACACCACTACGGCCGTCAGCTTCACGACCAGCGCCAGACCCAGGGCGGCACCCAAAAGACCGGCCCGCACCATCGACATTCGTCCGCTGGCGAGGACAGGCGCGGCGAGCCAGGTGCCCAGACAGACTATCGCGACCGCAAGCGTCTCGTTATTCAGGCTCCCCATAATGAAGGTGAAGGTCGGGGAAGCGGCACAGATCAGCATGCCGACCGCGGCCAGCTTGTCGCCTTGCGGAAGAACGGTCAACACTGCGGATCGCGTCAGAAGCAATGACAGGATACCGAGGAGTACGCCCAGCACCCGCCCTCCCACGAAAAGGGCGCTCTGATTGCGACCGGAGACCCCATAGATGGCTGCCACCAGCGCATAGTAGGTGGGGGGATGGTGAGCCTGCGCGCTCGCGTAGAGCGGTTGCCCCCCATCTGCGGCTTCCGTCGCGACGACGCCGGTGACTGATCTTGCCAGCGGCAGCCCCTGACCGGTGGCGATGGCTCTCACGTAGTTGGCGTGGCCATCCTCATCCGGCATGCCACCGTGCGGCACCGTCAACGCCATCGTCAGGGAAGTGGCCGCGAACAGAAGCAAGGCGGCAGATTGCAGGTAGCGCCAGAAGCGCTCGGACATCATCTCGACCCCCGTCCCACAGCTTTGCGGCGTCTTCTCGGCCGAGGCGCCTGTCACCTCTCTGCCCAAAGACCACGACGGGCGCCGCATCTGCTGCGGCGCCCGCTGTCGATAGGCGTGCTCTTCCTGCTACTCAGGCAGCTTCTTGAGGCACAGGAACCAGTCCAGGCAGCGGTAGTCCTCGCCGGCCGCCGCCACGCGCTCGGTGGCGATGTCCGTGGTGCCGGGGGGCGGCACAATGACCTCGTCGCCGGGCTGCCAGTTCGCCGGCGTCGCGATGCCGTGCTCGTCGGATGTCTGCATCGCGATCAGCGTGCGCAGGATCTCGTCCATGTTCCGCCCGTTGCTGAGCGGGTAGTAGAGGATCGCCCGCACCTTGGCCTCAGGGTCGATGATGAAGGTGGCCCGCACCGCGTGGGTGTCGCTGGCGCCGGGCTGCAGCATCCCGAACTTGTTGGCGACCTCCATCTTCAGGTCCGCGATGATGGGGAAGGTCACCTTCACCCCGGACATGCCCCTGAACTCGATCTTCTCCTCAATGGTCCGCACCCACGCAATGTGGCTGTAGTTGGAGTCGATCGACAGCCCGATCAGCTCGCAGTTGCGCTCCTTGAACTGATCGACCATCGAGGCGAAGGTCATGAACTCGGTCGTGCACACCGGCGTGAAGTCCGCCGGGTGCGAGAACAGGATCACCCACCTGCCCTCGTAGTCGTCGGGGAAGTTGATCTCCCCGTGGGTCGTCTGCGCCGTGAAGGCCGGCGCCGGATCACCGATCAGCGGCATGCTTCTCTCTTCCATTGCCTCTCCTCCTCGTTGTGTGCTCCTCCACGCCTGTGCGATGGTGCGAACTGACGCCGCGTTCCGAACTTCCGCTTTACTCCCGATCTCCCCCCGTGACCGTCCGACCGAGCGGGACCCGCTTCACGGGTGGAGTCCGCGGAAGGCAGCGAAACGACACTCCAGGACCAGCGACCGACGTTAGCAGTGTCACAGCAACGGTCCCAGCAGTTCCATCCCGCGCTTGATGTCCTCGATCTGCCTGTCGCCGGCGATCTCGCGCTCGATGGTCAGCGCTCCGCTGAAGCCGAAGCTCTTGAGCTTCGGGACCAGCACCGGGAAGTTGACCTTCCCCTCGCCCAGCGGCCTCTCCCTGCCCAGCGAGTTGCCGTCGGTGGGGTACTCCCCGTCCTTGGCATGGACTCCCCTGACCCACTCGCCGAAGGTGTCCAGCGCGTCCACCGGATTGGCCTTCCCGTACATCAGCAGGTTCGCCGGGTCGAGGTTGATGCCCATGTTCTCGCTGCCCACGTCCTGGATGGTGCGCAGCAGCGTGATGGGCGTCTCCTGGCCGGTCTCGAACCAGAACTGCACGCCCAGGGCATCGCAGGTGCGCATGACCTGCTCCAGCGCCACGACCGTTCCCTTGTAGAGCGGGTCGCCGGGGTACTCGGGGATGAAGCCGCAGTGCGTGGTGATCGACTGGACCCCCATCTCCGCCGCGATGCGCGCCGCCTGCTCCAGGGCCTGGACGCGAAGCGCCCGCCACTCCGGCGGCACCAGGCCGATGGTGATGGGGCCCTCGATGAAGTCCCACACCGCCAGGCCCGGCAGGGCCGCCCACAGGGTGGTGATCTCCACGCCGTGCTCGTCGGCGATGCGCCTCACCTCCAGCCCGTCCTCCACCGACTTGCCCGGCGGCCAGCCAAGCTGACAGCTCGGCAGGCCCAGGTCGGCGACCTTCCGTATCGCGCCCTCCGGATCGTCCCGCAGATGCACCATCACGCCCAGCTTGAGCTTCTCGTCCGCCATCGACAAAAGCCTCCTGTCCGGCTGGTGAGCTTCGGGTCCTCACAGAGATTCGCCTCCCGGGCGCGATACCCTTCCCATGCGCTTGCCCGTCGGCTCGCCGGCGAGTATCATCGTCAGCGCTGGCCAATCTCTCGCCGAGGTGAGCGGAATGTCCGATGCCATGACCTCCGCCGAGCGCGTGAGGGCCGCGTTTCGGCTTGAGGAGCCCGACCGCGTCCCCATCCTCTTCCGCGGCACCGATCCCTGGGCGCACCACTGGTCGAGCCAGGTGGAGCGGGCGCAGTTCCTGCTGGAGCGCGGCGCCGACGCCCGTCTGCGTCTGGGCGTCCCCGCTCCCATGCACCCGGAGGTCACCACGAAGCTGTGGCGGGAGGAGGCTCAGCCCTGCCCCATCTTGCACAAGCTCTACCGCACGCCGGCCGGCGACCTGCACACGGCGGTGCAGATCACCCCGGACTGGCAGGTGGCGGATATCCCTCTCTACAGCGATCACGCCTGGCCGCGGGGGGTGCAGTACCTGGTGAAGACCGAGGCCGACCTGGAGGGGCTGGGCTATGTGCTGGACGATCCGCGCAACACCGATCTGTCGAGCTTCTTCGAGAGCGCGGCGGCGGTGCGCCGGAGCGCGCAGGAGCTGGGGGTGATTGTGGAGGGGTCGATGCGGCCCGCGCCGCTGTATGCCATGGGCTTCATCGGCGGCGAGCGGTGCCTGATGGCGGTGCGCGATGAGCCGGAGCTGATCCAGGCCACGCTGGAGGTCGTGCAGCCGTGGTGCCGGGCGGCCCTGGAGCTGCTGCTGGATGCGGGGGTGGACGTGACCTATCGCTCCAACTGCTACGAGACGGTGGACCTGTTCGCCCCCACGGACATCCGCGAGCTGTTCATGCCCCTGCTGGAGGAGGACGCCCGGATCTGCCGGCAGGCGGGCGTGCCGCTGCACGGCTTCGCGCAGACGGGCATCATGCCGCTGCTCGAGGACTGGGCCGACGCGGGCGTGAGCATCATCTCCTCGCTGGACCCCGTGGGCCCCAACGCCATGAACCTGCAGGAGACGAAGCGGCGCGTCGGGGATCGGTGCTGCCTGATGGGCGGGGTGGACAACCGCGGGCCATTCATCGAGGGCACGCCCGAGGAGATGGAGCAGACCGTGATCGAGACGCTGCGGGTCATGGCGCCGGGCGGGGGCTACATCCTCTCGCCGGCGGGCATGATCTTTCCGGAGGGCAGGCCGGAGAACCTGCAGGCCTTCCTCGACGCCGGCCGCCGCTGGGGCCGCTACCCGCTGGACCTCCCCTGACGGCAGGCGTCAGGGGCGAACGGCTTCGGAACAGGATGGGCGGGATGAGCATGATGACGACAAGGGCAGGGGATGAGCGGCGGGTACGGTCTGAATCGGTGTGCTTTCCCTGTATTCGCGGCGTCCCTGCCGGCGCAGGGCCGCCTGAGGGCGCCCCAGAGAAGCGCACGCGGAGTCGGCCGCCCCCCCCCGGCCGCTGGGCCGCGTGTTGGCGGAGGGGCCGCCTGAGGGCGCTCCATAGGAGCGCACGAAGTCGGCCCGCGGACCGCTGGAGCCTCAGGACGGCCCCTCCGGACAACAGGCGACATGGCCGCGGACCTCCGCGCTTACGGAGAAGATGGTCCGGGGAAGCCTACGCCTTGCAGTTCAGGAGGGCCGGCTTTCCGAGGCCGGCAATCGCGCTGCGCGATTGCCGGTTGCGGCCTCCGTCCGCACCTGATCCCGTGCATCCTGTCCATCCTGTTGAGTGAAGCCGTAGTCGTCGGCCGGTCCGCTACGCGTAGCCGGCGTAGATGTTCATGGCCTCCAGGGCGGAGGCGCACTCGAACTCGGCGGTGCGGCCGTCGAGCATCTCCACGTCCTCGCGGCTGCGCCACCGCTGGGCCTGCTCGGTGCGCAGGTATTGCACCCGCATGACCACCGGCGGCTCGATGACGAAGGGCTGCAGCTCGCCGGCGCGCTGCACGGCCTCCCGGGCCCGTCGCTCGATGAGCGACCGGGCGTCATCGGGCGCCATGCAGATGGCGGAGGTACGCGAGAGGGCCTGCTTCACCTCCGCGGTCACCACGCTCTCGCCGAAGAGCTCCCTGGCCTCCGCGCAGGTGGCGTCGTCGCCGGTCACCAGCCCGACCGGCACGCCCTCATCGCCCAGCACCGCGGCGGTCAGGCCCAGCTCGCCCAGCACGCGTCCGTTGAGGCTGATCTCCACGATGGCGCGCGAGGACTGGGTGTGATCCAGCACCGCCGGGTAGGCGCCGGCCATGCCGTGATAAGCCACGCAGAAGGCCACGTCCGCGCCCTCCGAGCCCAGGCCGAAGCCGCTGCGCGGGGTGCCGAAGATGAAGCGGGCGCCGGCCTCCAGCTCCTCGAAGATGAAGTTGTAGCCGCCGCAGGCGCCGTGACCGTCGCTGACCACGATCTCGTCGGCCCCCGCCGCCCGGGCGCCGCGGATGGCGGCGTTCACGTCCAGCGTCAGCGCCCGACGCCCCTCCTGGTAGCGCCCCTGATCGGCGAAGGTCATCAGCTCCTGGCAGACCCCCGAGGCCCCCTCCATGTCCGTCGCCATGTAGACCTTCATCGTCGAACCTCCTGTGCTTGAGTATCACCGCCGACCCATCGAGCGCGCGGCGCACCGCCGCCAACGCGCTCGCCCGACCGCTGCTCAGGCATCACGCGGCAGTCTACGGTCCGGGCTCCCACAGCGTCTCCCACTCGGCCTCGGGCACCATCTTGGCGTGGCCGTCCACATAGGTGCAGTTCGCCCCGTCCACGTGCCGGAAGGCCGCGACATCAGGACCGCCGGAGACGCTGCTCCCGTCGTAGCATAGCGGTCTGCGATTGGGCTCGGCGACGTCTGTGAGCAGCGTATGGCTCAAGCGCTGGTTCATGGTGTAGCTCATCGACCACGGCCGGGAGATCGACGGCGGCTCATCCGCCGGACACAGATAGACCTGGCGGTTGCGGATGTAGGGCTCCGTCGTCTCCGGCCACTGGTCGGCGTCCGGCAGCATCTGGTCGTAATCCTGCGCGTACATGAGCTGCGCGAGGCCGATCTGCTTGAGGTTCGCCAGGCAGGATGCCTGACGCGCCTTCTCTCGCGCCCGCGCGAAGACGGGGAAGAGGATGGCCGCGAGGATGGCGAGGATCGCCACCGCCATCAGGCCGCAGCCCGCGACCGCCAGCACGATGACCACTGTGGACACACCGGAGCCCCCCGAGGGCCGGGCCGGCTCGGCCTCCGGCGGGACCTCCTCAGGCGGCGGTGGAGGCTGCCCGGCCCCCATCAGCTCATCGATACGCCCCTCGCTCCATCCGCACTGCACAAGCTCGGCCCGGATCTCCTCGTCCGAGAAGCCCGCGGCTCTGCGCCCCTCCAGCCACTGTCTGGCCTCATCCATGCTGTCGGACATCGCGGCCCCCTCCCTGATGCATGCTGCTGGGTGTGATACGCAATTACGGTCCCCACTGAGAGCTCCAGTTGCCCTGATTGACCCACTTGACGTGGCCGTCGGCGTAGCCCACGTTGAGGCCGGAGTTGTGCCGGAAGTCGGCCGCGCCGCGCTGGCCGAACGGGCGCGTGCCGTCAAACAGCAGGACCTCGGCAGCCGGCCGCGCGAGCGACTTGCTGTGGGCCCCGGTCATGGCATCGTTCATGGTGTAGCTGAGGTCCCAGCCACAGCCGGGGGCCGGGTGGGGCTGGGGATCGGAGGGGCACACGAGGATGCTCTGGTTTTTCATGTATGGCCAGGTCTGCAGCGGCCAGTTGGTGGCGTCGCAGAATGTATCGTTGTAGTCCGCGGCGTACATGAGCTGTGCCAGGGATATCTGCTTGACGTTGGACGCGCACGTGGTCTGCCGGGCCTTCTGGTGTGATCGCAGGAAGACGGGGGCCACGCCGAAGACCAGCAGCGGAACCAGCGTCAAGGCCAGCACGGCGGCCACCACCCCGATGATGGCCATCTCCCGGCCGGCGTGCCCCCGGACCAGCGCGATGATGCCCAGCGGCAGCGCAATCAGCGCCAGCGGGATGATCACCAGCGCCAGGATGCCCAGCACCGCCGCGGCCAGCGCCAGGGGCGTCGGAGCCTCCGGCGCCCCTCTGCTGGGAGGCTGCTGCTGCTCTCGGTGCGGCCCCTCCTCAGACATTGCGCTGCCCCCTCTCTCTTCAGCGGATCGGGCCCAGCGGGAGATTTGGCCGCGCGTGCGCTCGACTCCTCCTCCGGCCGCCGAGCGCGCTTGCCGTCCAGCGCTGACCCATGACGCGCCCGCCGTTGCCGGTATATCGTACGGAGCGGCGGCCTGCTCAGCCCCTCGGGCCGTCTGTCGTTGCCGTTCTGGCCGCGCCGTTGCCTACCTGAGAGGGGACCTTTGGCCCGCAGCCGGCCGAGGGCGTGGGCCTTCCACGACGAAGACAACGGCGGGCCGGACAGTGGTCCGGCCCCTCCATACAGCCTTACCTTTGGAGACCTTCGGTCTCTTGCGGAGGGCTGTTGGCCGTGGAGGGGCCGCCTGAGGGCGCTCCTCAGGAGCGCGCGAAGTCGGCCCGCTGCAGGCGAAGTGACGCAATCGGCGGCCTGGACGGCCAACGGCCGGGCCGGCTTCGG
>JAYENL010000203.1:0-7161 GCA_034722055.1 Armatimonadota bacterium | reverse complement strand
AAGCGAGCGGGGCGCGATCAGGAGCGGTAGCGACTGACCGTGCAGGTTCCACCCCGGCCCACTGGAGACCTTCGGTCTCACGGGCTTCCAGCCCGACCATCAGCGCGGGCGCCCCCGCCTGCGCGCCGTTTAGCCCCTGGCTAGAGCTATCTACCGGGCCGGGGTGGAACCTGAGGCCTATTCGCTGGGAGACTTCTACGAAGTCTCAGTCACAGGCCTCACCGGGCGCTGCGCGCCCGGCGGCCCCTCCACCGGACACCGTGGGTTCTTGAGGCAACCAAGCGCCGACTGTGCCCCTCGTCAAGGTACGCGGAATTGCGCAAGTGAGCACTAGGCGGGCTATGGCAGGAAGTTGTACATCCGCCGATGGGCTACGATGCCGTAGGTTCCCCAGAAGGCCCCCACCACGAACTCGCCCACGATCAGGCCCATGAACAGAAAGGTGGCCGGTCGGTAGGCCGTCATCCCGCCGTAGCGGAGGATGACCAGCTTCGCCAGCCAGCTCACCAGTATCGAGGGCGCGAACAGGGCCATCGACCACGTGCCCGACACCGCGAAGCCGGCCGGATGGAAGGGGAACCAGATGTAGCGCGTGCGCAGCGCCGCCAGCGCCATTGTGACGCCCGCCCCCACCACCAGAGCCCCGGTGGCGTACCAGTTGGTGCCGGGAGGCGCCTCCAGCCACGACTGGAGCCTCGACCAGGCGCCCCGGCCCGGGTACGACGGCGCTCCGCCGTAACGGAAGCCGGCGTCCAGCATCACGTACCACCCCAGGACCAGTCCTACGCCCGCAGCCAGCATGAGGGCACCCGAGAGGCGGGGCTGGCTGACGCCCGTCTCCGAGCCGAGCTTCATGGCCTCAATCTGCGTGGGCATGGGGTGACTGCGCTCCGCGCGCGTGAAGGCGAAGAAGAAGCTGTAGCCGATGAGGTCGCCCTTCGCCCAGGTCTGCACCCCCGCGGTCTCGATCATCGCCACCTCAGGGCCTATGAAGTGCAGGTCGTGCACCGGCGAGCCCAGCTCGGCGCGGATGCGGGCGACGCCGATGGAGATGAGCAGGTAGAGGATCAGCCAGATGAGGATGCCCCAGAAGCTCATCCCCGCCTGCGTGCAGAACACGATGATGCCGGCCATCCCCACCACCGTCCCCCACAGCGCCCAGCGGTAGGGAATCGGCTCGCCCTCGTCATCGATCCGCGCCCCACGGAAGGCGCTGGTGACGGCCTCGACGAGGTGATGCCGCGTCACCCACAGGGAGGCCAGCGCAAGCACCACGTAGCCTGCGAAGTTCTGCTCATCGATCCACGGGGCCCGCGGGAGCCTCTGCACCCCCAGCGCCGCCGTGGCGATGCGCACCGCCTTCCAGAAGACGTAGAAGAACCACATGCTGAAGGACAGGTCCAGCGGCGTGAAGAACGCCAGCCCGATGGCGAAGGGGAAGACCGCCAGCGGCGTCCAGCCTATGGCCTTCCAGGGCATCCCGCCCAGGTGCGTGCTGAGGTCGAAGCGTCCGTGGTACTCGCCCAGGATGCTGGGGAAGCTGGGGTAGATCACGTGCAGGCCGTTGATGATGTCCACCAGCGCCGCCGCTCCGAAGCCGATCCAGAACAGGGAGCTGCCCAGCAGCGGCGACCGCGGCCGGCTCAGCTCCAGCGGAAGCTGCACCACGGGGAAGCTCAGCTTGGACTCCTCCGTCCACTGCCTCCGCAGCAGCGCGTTGAGGCACAGGAAGACCCACGTCATCATCAGCATGAAGCCCGACCAGGCCAGCGCCGGCGTCATCCACGGGCGCCAGTGGGGCGACGCCAGCATGGGCTGCCGGCCGTCGAAGTAGGCCTCCAGCGCCTGTCGGTCCTTGACGGTCAGCCACGAGGGGATGTCATTCACGAAGAGCGTCGCCCAGTCGTTCTCGGGGGTGGTGTGCCATTGCGGATGCGCGACCACCGGGACCATGTTGTGAAGCTGATCGTGGCCGTAGAGCGCCGTAACGAGTGTGAGCATCCCGTAGATCACGATCAGCTCCCCGTGACCCAGCGCCCACCGCGGCGCCAGCCGCCGCAACACGAGGTTCAGCAGCACCAGCACCAGCAGCGTCACGACCGCATTGAAGTAAAGGGAGACCGTGGCCGGATGGCTCTGACCCCAGATGTAGCCGTGCAGGCTGAAGTAGGCCTGCGGCACGATGAGGATTAGACCCAGAAGGATCGCCCGCCACGTCGCCCCGGGGTGTGTGGTCTCCCTGTCCGCTTCGGTCATGGTGATAGTGCGATCGCAGTCGTGAGGCAGGCTGGAGTGGGGTGCCGCCCGGTTCCTCTGGCGCGAGACCCTGCGCGGAGCGCCTGACCACAGGCCCGCGACCGTCGCCCGGGCCGCGCAGTGAGCGGCGTATTCGGCTCCTGAAGCGCTGTCTCCTCCCACGGCGGACACGCGCCTGCCAGCCCCGTGGCCGTCGGGGCTGCGAATTCCAAGTGTCGGTGGAACGCGCGGGCGAGGCCGCCCACGCCCCAGTACTTACCTGGGTTGCGGGCGCCCCGGGCCGCAACCGACAATCTGAGGCCGCATCCGCCGTCGGCCACCTCTGGCCGCCGTGAGGCAAATCGTGCCAATCCGCTGCCTTCGGGGGCAGGAGAATGGCGCCCACCCGAGGAAGCGCAACCGAGATGCTCGGTGTCACCGCGACAGTGAGATGGTGCGATTTCCGCGGCGCTCCATGGAGAGGAGGATGATGGCCGATGTCCGGCACTGAGCAAGCGCCCAACAGCGGCACGGAGGCGCCGCACGAGCCGTCCCCAACCCGACGGGCCGGCCTTCTTGTCGGGCTGGCGCTGCTCGTGGCAGCAGCGGTGGGCGTGGTCGTCTACGAGGCGAAGGTGTACTTCTTCACGCCGCCCGAGGAGGTCACGGGGCTTGCAGGAGGGGCCGCGCTGCCCGATGACTTCGGCTCCGAGGATGCCAAGCTGAAGATCGAGGTCTGCGTCGGTCCCTGCATCGCCTTCGTGGCCGCGGGCATCGCCGACGCCGTGGACGAGTGGCCGGAGAGGGTGCGGGTTGAGTTCTACGACTATATGAGCCAGGAGGGCCAGGAGTTCGTCGCGGATCATGGTGAGCCGCTGGCGTGCATCTTCTTCAACGGCGAGAATCGGTTCACGATTGAGGACAATGGCGGGGAGAGAACGGTGCATCTATCGGGGCCTCCGGACGGGGAGTACACGATGCAGGACCTGGCCGCCATCCTCGAGCAGAGCTGGCGTGACGTCTACGGGGACTGCCCGCCGGGCTTCGATGAGAAGCTGGATGCGCTGGCCCACTGCGACCCCTCCAGCCAATCCGCACCGCAGGAGGACACGGGTGATCACCAGGAGGGCTGAGTGCTGATGGCGGTTCGCACCGGCCTCGATGTTCTTGTCTCCGAAGGCTGGGGGCCTCTGCTCGGCGCCAGGACGGGCCTGATCACCAACCACACGGCCATCACCGCCGACCGCAGGCACATCATCGACGTCCTGCTCGACGCCGGCGTGGAGCTGGTGGCGCTCTTCAGCCCCGAGCATGGCATACGCGGCGACCATGACGAGACCTTCACGGTGGCCTCCAGCACCGACCCCGACACGGGACTGCCCATCCACAGCCTGTACTCGTCCGTGCAGCGGCCCACCGCCGAGATGCTGGAGGGCGTCGAGCTGCTGGTGTTCGACATCGCGGACGTGGGGGTCCGCTACTACACCTACACCACGACGATGACCTACTGCATGGAGGAGGCGGCGCGGGAGGACATCCGGTTCGTGGTCCTGGACCGGCCCAACCCCATCACCGGCTCCCGCGTCGAGGGGCCGGTGCTGGAGCCGGCCTTCCGCAAGCTGTCGGCCTACCACCCGGTCCCCACGCGCCACGGGATGACCTCCGCTGAGCTGGCGCTGTTCGCCAACGCCGAGTACGAGATCGGCTGCGATTTGCAGGTCGTGGCGTGTCAGGGCTGGAGCCGGGAGCAGTGGTTCGACCAGACCGGCCTGCCCTGGGTCAATCCCTCGCCGAATCTGCGCAACTTCAATCAGGTGATGCTCTACTCGGCCGTCGCCGGCTTCGAGGCATCCGAGATGTCCGTCGGTCGCGGCACGGAGAGCCCATTCGAGGTCTTCGGCGCCCCCTACATCGACGCCCTGGAGCTGGCGCGCAGGCTGAACGCTCTCGACGACCTCCACCTGCGCTTCGTGCCCATAGAGTTCATGCCACAGGCGCACAGATTCGCCGGCGAGCGGTGTGAGGGCTGCTTCGTGTTCATCACCGACCGCGAGAGGCTCCGACCGGTGGAGGCGAACGTCCGCATCGCCTGTGAGCTGGCCCGGCTGTATGCCGATGACATAGACCTGGGGCGCAGCGAGTGGCTGCTGGGCGGGCCGCAGGTCCCGAAGGCGATCCACGAGGGCACTTCTCCGGATCAGATCATCGCCGCCTGGCAGCCGAGGCTGGACGAGTATCTGCAGCGCCGCGAGCGCTACCTGCTCTACTGAGGCCAGCACTCATTCATAGCCGATGGCGCCCCGGCGGGCCAGACAGATCGCTGCAATGCCATGAGAGAGGTCATCTGACATGGAACACGTGTTTGCTGGAGCGGTGCTGCTGGCGACGATGGCGACGGGAGCATCGGCGGCCGAGCACTGGCTCGTGAGGCGGGGCCGTCCGGAGTGCGTGTGGTTCGAGGGCGAGCCGTGGCGCCAGGGCGATGGCTACCTGCACCAAGCCGGCGTCGGCCATATCCTCTGGGGCGCGAAGGTCTTCGGCGAGGGCGATGCCCGCGTCCGCGCCCGACTGCGCATCCATGACCTTGGGGGGAGCGCGGCATCGGTGGTGCTGGGCGGCGCCAGCCACTTCGGCTTCGAGGGCGGCGCGGGCGAGATGTTCGTGGAGGGCCCGCTGCTCGGCGGCGAGACACAGCTCCTGGGGCAGACGCCCGTGGTGGAGGGCGAGACCTTCGAGTTTGAGGCCCGGCTGGAGGGCGGCGGGATCACCTTCCTCATCGACGGCCTGCAGGTGCACCGGTGCAGCGTCCCGGCCTCGGAGATCGGGATGGTCGGCCTGCGGCCGCATCGCGCCCGGATGGAGGTCGAGGAGCTGGTGGTGGAGACCCACGCTCCGGTGACGGAATGGGAGCCGCTGCCGCACGCTGACGTCTTCGTCGGCGGCACCGGAGGCTACCACACCTATCGCATCCCGGCGCTGGTGGTCTCCGACGAGGGGACTGTGCTGGCCTTCTGCGAGGGGCGCACGCACAACGCTCGCGATCACGGCGACATCGACATGATGCTGCGGCGGAGCACAGACAACGGTGAGACGTGGGAGCGGATGCAACTGGTGTATGACGAGGACGTGGCAGAGGCGGCGCGAGGAGATGGGGAGGCGCCTCCGTGGGCTGCCGAGGACATCACCATCGGCAATCCCTGCCCCGTGGTTGACCGCAGCACCGGCAGGATCTGGCTGCCCTTCTGTCGCGACAACGATGACGTGTTCGTGACCTTCAGCGACGATGACGGGCTGACCTGGGCGGAGCCGCGGATGATCACCGCGAGTGTCAAGCCCGCCGACTGGGGCTGGTACGCCACCGGCCCGGGCGTGGGCATCCAGCTCCGGCGGGGGCCGCACGCCGGGCGCCTGGTCATTCCCTGCGATCATCGGGAGCGCGTGGACGGAGAGTCGGTGATGTTCTCGCACGTGTTCTACAGCGACGATCACGGGCAAACCTGGCGCCTCGGAGGCAGCGTGGCGCAGCACACCGACGAGTCCCAGGTCGTGGAGCTGACGGACGGCTCGCTGATGATCAACTGCCGCAACTACTGGGGGCGCTCCGGCGGGCGACCGGACAGGGGCGGTATGCGGGCCATCGCGCGGAGCACCGATGGCGGAGAAAGCTGGGGCGAACTGCGCTTTGATGACACGCTGATCGAGCCAGTCTGCCAGGCGAGCTTCATACGCTACAGCGCGGAGGACCGTGATGGCGACCGGAACCGCCTGCTGTTCTCGAACCCCGCCTCCCGGCACTCCCGGACCCAGATGACCGTGCGGCTCAGCTACGACGAGGGCCAGACGTGGCCGGTCAGCAGACTGGTGCACCCCGGCTCGGCGGCCTACTCCTGCCTGGCGGCGCTGCCCGACGGACGCATCGGACTGCTCTACGAGCGCGACAGCTATCGCCGGATTTCCTTCGTGGCCTTCGATCTGCAGTGGCTGACGGAGGGCGCGGACACACTCGCCGGCGGCTGACCGGAAGGGGGCGGCGGCTGCACGGCCGTCGCAGGTCTCCGGGGTCGCCCAGCCGGCTGCAAGCCGGCCGCGCGCTCCCCTCCGGGGTGGGGACGCCCTTGGCCGCGCTTGCCGCCGACATCACGGACTGCGGCCCAGCTCCCCGGCAGCATCCAGATTCATGTGCCTGTCCTCTGCAGTGACGCCACCGATGCCCGCGGAGGGGCCGCCTGAGGAGCGCGTGCCCTTTATGCGCGACGAAGCCGGCCCGCGACGCCACGAGACAGCGTCGCGAGGCGCTGCGCCGAACGGCGAACGGCCGGGCCGGCTTCGGCTCCAGCAAACCACGCTGGAGCATCAGGCGGCCCCTCCCCTACTACCACCGGCATTCCGACAGTCTGCTCCGCGGCGCTCGCGCTGGGCACCCGAATCTGGATGCGGCCCAGCTCCCCCCTATCCTTGACAACAGCGCTGGCGGAGGTATACTCTACCTGTGAGAGATGTCGCACTGGTTGCAGGTATCCGTATGTACTGAGCACCAAGGAGGTACGAACAGATGTTTCGCCACAAAGGGTTTACCCTGATCGAGCTGCTGGTGGTCATCGCGATTATCTGACTGCTGAAAAAGTGGGGTTGACCGCGGCAGGATTAGAGGTTTTCGAAGCGGAGGTGCAGAAGAGGTATGTAGAGAGTTAGGGTATGTTGTTGGACAAAGGTGATTCACGATGCAGCACCGACCGCAGCCGGAGCAGAACTCCATCTACGACGACTACTTCGTGCGCCAGATAGTCCCCCACGACCACGAGCTTTTGGAGATCGACCGGGAGGTCGATTTCTCGTTTGTACGGGAGGAGGTCGCGGACTGTTACAGCCACGACACGGGCCGGGAGGCCATCGATCCCGAGCTTCTGCTGCGGCTGTGCTTTCTGC
>JAYENL010000202.1:0-7189 GCA_034722055.1 Armatimonadota bacterium | reverse complement strand
CGGCAACTGCGCGCGGGAGCCGCCACACGGAGGGGCCGCACGAGGAGGGGCCGAAGGCCCCGACGAGGTCGGCCCGCCTACGGCTGCTATCCCCGGCCAACGGCCGCCACGGCCGCCTCGATCTCGTGCCAGAGGTTGAAATAGTACACGTTGGCGAACTCGTGGAAGCAGGCGCCAGCCGAGGTTGGGTTCGTGAGCATATCGCGGAGACCGTTCCGGAAGTGACTCCGGCTCTCCTCATACTCGCTGCTGTGGATGCCGGTGAAGGTGGTCATCTTCAGATCCCCGTCCGCCAGCAGCCGCCAGTGGTTCATGTCGATGCCGGCGCCGGCCAGGATGCACAGCTCGTCCACCACCCGCTCGCGGGCGATGTCATCAGCAGGGATGTGCATCCAGTTGGCCCGGACGGGGTCCGCCGCACGGGTGGTGGTGTTCATCGCCAGCCCCACGTCGGCGGCCGTGGTCACCTCATGGACCTCCGCCAGCCAGGTCCTGAAGAACTCGCCCTTGAGCTGCACGAAGCGCAGGGCCTCCACGCTGTCATAGGGGACCTGGCGCGGATCGACGCCATAGCGCCTCCTGTACTCGGCCACCACTGGCGCGTTGTAGCCGTAGCCGCGGGCGCCGGAGTCCTCGGTGGGGTCGCTGTGCTCGCCGCGGTGGGGCCATTGGGAGTGTGAGCGCATCGACAGGTAGACGCCGTCGATGTCGTAGCCGCCCACCAGCTCCCGCATCTGGTTCAGCCGGTACTGGCGCACCTCGGGATAGGCGTAGCAGGGCACACCCTCGATGTGATCCTCGCCGTCGCGGCTGACCCACGTGTACTCCGGATGGCTCTGGAAGAACTCCTCCGGCGGCGCGTAGGGCCCGCTGTCGAAGACGGTCACCCACGCCCAGCACTGCATCCCGTGGCGATGGCAGGCCTCGACACACTCCGCGAGCGGGTCGATGTCCTCCATCACCAGCGCCATGCGCGGGATGTGCGAGGGGATGTTGCCGACGCCGGTATCGAGGATCACCCGATCCTCATAGGCCTCGAAGGCCGTGCGGTCGGCGGTGTACATCACGTCCGAGTGATAGGCGACCACGCCGCAGATGGAGACGCGGAAGAGGATGCGATCCACGCCGTAGTGCGCCGCCACGGCCATCAGGCGGTCCATCTCGCCGGCATTGTCACTCAGGTCCCAGCAGTCGGTGCCGATGGCGACGTCGAAGAAGTCCAGGTTCAGCGTCAGCTCCTTGCCCTCGATAGCCATCGCCCCGCTTCCGATGACGAGAGTGAGCGCCAGCACCGCGAGACAGCGCATGAACATCACTCCTCCACCGGCCCGACGCTCAGCTCATCAATCGCCGCCCGGGCCTGGCTGCGGCCCGACCAGCTTCCCAGCCACAGCGTCCCCGGCCTCTCCGGGAACTGCGTTCCCCCGGCGGATGCGACCTCATCGCCGTCGATCACCAGCGCCGCCCGCCCCTTTGCGGGATCGGCGACGATGCGGAGGTGGTGCCAGGTCCCCGCCTCCCAGGCCAGCGGGCCGCTGGTCATGGCGTACCAGTCGCCGGCGAACTCCGCGCCCTTGCCATCTCCGGTGCCGTCGCTCATAGCGAAGACGATCTCATCGGTGCCGATGCGCTTCTTGAGGCAGATGCGGTTCTTCATGTCCTCGGTATCGTGGTAGAGGTAGACAAGCTCCTCGAAGTGCAGGTCGCGGAGGTCCACCGGGTGCATGACCCACATGGCGATGTCGAAGCCGCCTGTAAGCAGCTCCGGGGCTGGAAGCATGAGGGCGTCGTTGCGGTCGATAAGCACCGCCCTGCCCTCGCGGCCCTCGGTGAGGGTCGGCATGCCGATGCTCTGCCAGCCACGGGGCAAGCCCGCATCGAAGTTGACCTGCATCCCAGTCTGCGCATGCGCCAGGCAGGCGGCGGACAGCAGCGCGGCAGTACACACCACTCTCATTCACCGGCACCTCCGTCCTCGGCCAGGACGCGAAAGACCCAGTCGTAGGGCTCGTAATCGTAGCGACTGCTCCAGGCGTGACCGTGCGGGTAGGCCCTTCCGTCGGGCGCGACGCGCCAGACGTAGGAGTTGCCGCCAGCGGTGCTCTCGGGCGCGTGCAGCCAGTAGGTGGTGTCAGCCTCCAGCGCCAGCGGCGGGTCGATGCGCGCGTAGCCCCACTGGTAGCCCGGACCAGCCTCCGCGAATGCCGCCGCCGGAATGCGGCCCTCGGCCAGCACGCGCTCGGTGTCCGGGCGACCGTCGGCATCCGGGCAGATGCGCACCTGCAGGTCCGGCATGGCCGCGGGGCCGGCGCCGCGGAGGGTGCACAGCAGCCCCACCGCGCTGACTGCCACCGGCCGGGCCACCTGGAAGCTCTGCCCCACTCCGTGGATCGTGGCCTGGTCGAGCTCACCTTCCGGCTTCACGCCGGCAACCACCCGCAGCTCCCCGCTCTCCACCGCCTCCGCCAGCCGCAGCCGCTGCCGGCGCCCCCTGCGGTAGGCATCGGCGGCCTGCGCGAAGGCCTGCAGCCACTCAGCTCCGGTGCGTTCTCTCGCGGTCACCAGCAGCACGCCCCCGTCCCGGCTGCGCATGACCGCCGCGGCCGCGGCGGCGGCATCACCAGGGACCATCAGCCCTGCCAGGATGGGCCGCTGTGTGTGCAGCCGATACCGGCGCAGATCAACCGGCTCCTCCGAGACCATGATGACTCCGGCCACCAGGTCGCCGGCCAGCAGGGCGTGCAGATCGATGTGCCGCCACAGGGCCGTCTCCGGACGCACATCGGACGGGGGCGTGGCGACGTAAAGCGGCACGTCAGCAGCCGCGCTCAGCTCGCGGAACAGCTCGGTGATCATCTGGCCCTTCAGGCGCACGAAGAGCAGGTGCTGGAGCGACCCCTCCTCGGCCTGGCGAGGGTCACCGCCGTAGCGTTCCTGATAGGTTTCCAGCACGGGCGCGTTGAAGCCCGCCTGCCAGGCGGGCCGCTCGTCGGCCGGAAGCTCGGGCAGGGACATGACCACGATGCCGTCCACGTGCGGCGCGACATCCGACGCGTATGCCATCAGCGCCCGGCGGGCCTCCGGTATCGCCCAGCATGGCCGGCCGACGACGGACTCGCCAGCCGCGTCCACGGCCAGCCATGCCGGATTGGCCGCCAGCAGGTCCGCACCATCCGCCCCGGGGATCGGCCCGTCCAGCGAGATGCCGGCGAGACAGCGCATCCCGGCCGCCCGCGCCTGGTCTGCGAGGGCCTTCACGTCGGTCGCCGCCGCAGGAGAGGTCACGACGGCATACGCGCTAACTTACGAGTTTCTTCAGGCTCCTTGAGATGTGGTATAATGTCAGTCATGGATACCACGGGTGTCGTGGCTGATGACTGGGTCTATGTGCTCAACATGCTGCCAGTGGACCTTGAGACAAGCGCCGCCGAGAAGTTGGCGCTGCAGCGCAGACGAGAGATTTCCTGCGCCGAGGACCTGCTCCGTATGTGTCTGGCCTACGGACTGTGCGACATGTCGTTGCGTGAGACCGCGGCCTGGGCGGAGGTGACCGGGATCGGCAGCCTCTCGAACGTGGCCGTGCTCAAGCGCCTGCAGAAGGCGGCCGACTGGCTGGGCTACTTGATCCTGCGTTGGATGCAGGACCGCGGTCTGCCCGCCGACGTCACCGCGATGCCGGTGCGACTGGTCGATGCCACCGTGTTGTGTCAGCCCGGCAGCTCCGGCACGGACTGGCGGCTGCATATGGGCCTGGACCTGCAACAGCTGCGCATCAGTTCGGTAGAGCTCACCGGCCCGGAGGGCGGCGAGAGCTTCCTGCGCCACCAGTTCGAGCCGGGTGAGATCGTCGTCGGCGACCGGGGGTACGGCCGGCGAGCCGGCGTGGCCGCCGTCCTCGATCAGCAGGCGCACGTGCTGGTGCGGATCGGCTGGCAGAACTTCCCGCTGATCGCCGCAGGCGGTGGGCCCCTTGATATCGTCCGGTCTCTGGAGCTGCTCGACGCCGGCGAGATCGGCGACTGGCAGGTGAGCTTCGAGCATGGCTCGAAGCGCTATGCACTGCGCCTGGTGGCCATCGGCAAGAGCGCAGAAGCCACTGAGAAAGAGCGCGCGCGTATTCGGCATGAGACTCGAAGCCGCAAGGGCAGGGGGCCGCATCCCAACAGCCTGAAGGCAGCCGGCTTCATCTTCGTGATCACCGACCTGCCCGCCGACGTGTTGCCCGCCACGGAGGCGCTGGAACTGTACCGGCTGCGGTGGCAGATCGAGATCTTCTTCAAGCGGCTCAAGAGCATCCTTGATGTCGATCGATTGAGGGCGCGCGAGCAGCAGCTTGCGCGCACCTACCTTTACGCGAACATATTAGGTGCGCTCATCATGGATGAGCTGCGAGAGGCGGCGTTGGCCTTTTTTCCCTGGGGATACCCTCTTCGGCCCCAGACCACTCAGCGAATGGCGGCTTTGCCGGATGCTCAGCGACACTCTGCGCACGACCGTCAAAGGCGTGACCGGGCTGCGGGCGCTGACTGACAACTGGTCGAGCCTGGCGCGCCATGTCTGCGACACGCCCAGACGTCGCAGCCGAAGAAGTCTCGAGCAGCTTGAAACACTGAATGCAATGTACCACGGCCTAAGTTAGCGCCAATGGGTCACGACGGCCTCCACGCCGGCCTCGGCGAGCGCCGCCGCGTTGCGCTCTCCGGCAGTCATCATCCAGACGCGCATGTCCGGCGGCTGCGCGGCGGCACTCACGGCGAATGCGCCAACGACCATCATCGCGGTCCAGCCAGACAGCTTGCTCATGGTGTCCCTCCACGCGCGCCCCTTCGCTGCCCGAGCAGGGGCACCTTCCGCGAGCCTTGACCGGGCGGGGCGGCGACGGCATACTGGGGCGGAAGGATCACGAACCCGGGAGTGTGATGCCATGCCTCGCCGCGTCCTGTTGCTCGCCATCCTGGCCTGTCTTCCCCTGCTCACGGTCCCGCCCGCGTGCTTCGCCGATGTGGTGCCCGAGGGTCTGCTTTACTGCGCGCACTTCGACACCTACGCGGCGGCGAGCTGGGCCGTCGGCAGCCGCGCGCCGACCATGCTGGTGCCTGCGGAGCGGCTCGTCGAGGGCCGATTCGGCCGGGCGCTGTCGCTGCGCGGCAACGTCCCTTACAGCCTCGTGGCGGATGACGGGAACTTCCGCCCCGACCGGGGCACGGTGCAGATGTGGGTCCGCCCGCAGTGGGACGGGGATGATGGCCAGGTGCACGCCCTCTTCGGCGCCCATGTGGAGCGCGGAAACTACCTCAACCTCACGAAGCTGGAGGACAACACGCTGGGCGTGGCGACCGGCGGTGCAGGGGTGGGCAGCTACATCCGCGTGCAGACGGACATCTCTCAGTGGCAGGCCGGCGACTGGCATCACGTGGCGTTCACCTGGGGCGACGGGAAGCTGGCGCTATTCATCGACGGGGAGCAGATCGGCGAGCGGGAGGAGTCCATCCCGCCGCGGCGCGCCCCCGCGGCCATTACCATCGGTGCCTCGCTCGCCGGCGATGTCGATGAGCTCGCCATCTGGTCGGTGCGCCGCACGGAGTTCAGCCTCACGGAGCCGCTTCCTGCACCGGAGTTGGAGGAGCCCGAGGCCATGTACACCATACCGCCGCCGGTGGGTGAGATCGACCGCTACCAGTTCGAGCTGCCCGAGGCCGAGCGCGGCTATCACGTGGCGCCGAAGCACTTCGAGGATGAGGTGGATCCGGCGCAGCGCCCGGAGGTACTGCCCGAGCAGCCGGTGCTGAGCACCTTCGGGGCGCGCGGGGAGTGGCGAGCGCTGGGGATGGTTATCTATGCCACGCGCGACCTGCAGGAGCTTCAGTTCACGGCCACCGATCTGTCAGGCCCCGCGGGCGCGACCATTCCAGCCGACGACGTTCAGGTGCGCCTGAATCGCCGCGTGATGCAGCTTCCCAGACCGCGAGTCGGCGACGAGGAGCGCGTCCCGGCGGCGGCGCTGCTGGACCCGGCACGGCCGTTCGACCTCCCCGCGGGGCACTTCAAGGAGGTCACCGTCACCGTGCATGTGCCCGAGGAGGCGCCGGCCGGCGACTACTCCGGGGCGCTGACCATCTCGTGCGAGGACGGCGGAGAGCTGGCGGTGCCCATCGAGCTGGAGGTGCTGCCCTTCGCGCTGGAGCCATCCGAGCGGAAGGCCTTCGGGATGTACTACCTGATGACGGTGGACGCGGCGGAGGAGAAGCGCGTGCGGGCGGAGCTGCAGGACATGCGCGACCATCACGTGAGGCGGATGTTCACGTGGGTTCGCCTGCAGCACGAGGAGCGCGACGGGGAGATCGTCACCTCGTATGACCAGGTGGCGCGGACGCTGGAGCTATTGCGGGAGTACGGCTTCCATGGAGAGATCATCTTCAGGGACGGGTTCGCGCAGCTCGCGAGGCTCCTGGGGCATGAGGACGTCGAGGAGGGCGACCGCGGGGAGTCCCTGGCGGAAGATGAGCGCTTCTACGAGGCCGCTGAGCGGGCTATCCGCGGCCTGAAAGCGCTGCAGGAGCAGTACCCGGAGTTCGAGATCGTGCTGACGCACATGGATGAGGTGATGGGCCGCAAGCGCCGCTATCTGTATATCGAGCTCGCCAGGCCTATCCGCCAGGTCCCGCAGCAGCGCATCTACATCACCATGCACACCATCCCGGCGGACTACGTGCCGGAGGCCACCGCGGAGCTGGACCCGTGGATGGACATCCGCGGCTACAACGGCCACGCGCTGGACCTGTGGATCCAGGCCGGGCACTCCTGGGAGGAGCTGGCGGGGGTGCTGGAGGAGAGCGGCGATGAGGGCTGGTTCTACTACAATCCCCACCGGGCGTGGTACACGGCCAAGTGGTCGCGGATCATCAACGGCCTCTACTTCCACCGCACGCCGCTGACGGTGCACTGCCCCTATCGCTACCGGACGATGCGCACCTGGCCGCTGTCCTTCATCCACAACATGGCCTACACGGTCATGGCGCCGGAGGACCTCGTCACGCCCATCGCCACCCGCAACTGGGAGGGCTTCCGCCTCGGCGCCCAGGACGCCTGGTACCTCTGCATGCTCGAGGGCCTGGTCGCGCAGGCGCAGCAGCGGGACATCGACGCGGAGGCGGCGAAGGCCTGGCTGGCGCAGGTGCGCGACCTGGTG
>JAYENL010000201.1:0-29404 GCA_034722055.1 Armatimonadota bacterium | reverse complement strand
CCCGTTCCCTTCCCGCCACGCCCCTCCACGGCGCCCGAGCCGCCACCGCGTACCGGAACCACCACACCTCGCACACCCTCCCGCCGCGGTGGTCGTGTGCGGTCAAGGAGACTACCCTCTCGACCGATGCCGCCAACTATTTGACATAGATTCCTCGGCGCTTTGCCATTTATCCAACCTGCGAATTATCCACGGTGCCGATGCTTTTCCACATTTCCCCTCAGGCCCGGAAGGGCCGTGCCACCATCGGGCAATCCCCATGCCAACCTGTCGAATCCCGCCGTAGCAGCGTGTGATGGCTTCAAAGAGCGATTTTGCGCGAATCCCCAGATTCCGTTTGCAATGGCTGGGGCAATCTGGTATACTGTGAGCGGCGTGGGGAGGGAGAGACGAGGCCACAGTACTTTTCCACAAGTGTTGATAACCGTGTGGAAAACCCCCGGAGGGCAAGGGCGACGCGGCTCTGCGGCACTTCAGAGCCGCCGCAATCCCCCGAGGTTCTCCACGAAGCTTCCATCGCACCAGCCATCAAGGCACCGTCGATGTCCGCTGTAGTCAGGCGACTCCCCGCGCAGCAGGGGGCCTGGCAGGCCCTGCGTGGTGCTCGCTGAGGTTCGATACAGCAAAGGACGGATAGCACAGATGGCCAGCGATACGCAGCTTTCTGGGGAGCAACTGTGGCGCGCAAGTTTGCCGCTGCTCGCAGAGCGAGTCAGCCCCGCCACATTCGACGGCTTCCTCACCAGCGCAAAGGCCCTCGAGTTCACCGGAGACAGCCTGATCATCGGCGTCGTCAACGAGTTCGCCAAGGACTGGCTGGAGCGCCACCACGCCCGCGAGATGAGCGAGTGCGTGAAGGAGGTCGCTCAACAGCCGGTCGAGGTGCACTTGCAGGTGGCGCCCGACGTCCCGGCGGAGGCCCAGCCCGCGGAGGCGCACAGCCCCGCGGCTGAGTCTGAGGCGGCGGTCGCTGACCCTGACGTCGCCGAGCCCGATCCGGTGAGCGAGGCGCCCGAGCCTGCCTCGCCCCCTGCAACAGGCCCATCTGCCACACCCGTCTCCCTGGTCCCCGACACCAGCGGCGAGCTCCGCTCCTCGCCCCTCAATCCCAAGTACACCTTCGACGACTTCGTGGTCGCCGACTGCAACCGCTTCGCCCACGCCGCCGCCCTGCAGGTCGCCAAGTCCCCGGGCCAGGCCTACAACCCGCTCTTCATCCACTCCGCCTCGGGCCTGGGAAAGACCCACCTCATCCAGGCCATCGGCCACTCCATCATCTCTAGCCGCCCCGACCGCAAGGTGGTCTACATCTCGGCCGAGGCCTTCGTCAACCACATGATCTCGTGCATGCGTGACAACACCATCGACCGCTTCCGCCAGAACTACCGCTCCGTGGACATCGCGCTGATCGATGACATCCAGTTCATCGCAGCCATCGAGGGCCCGGCCTCCGAGGAGGAGTTCTTCCACACCTTCAACACCCTCTACGAGACCAACCGCCAAGTAGTCATCGCCTCCGACTGCCCGCCCCGCCATCTGCAGCTCATGAACGAGCGCCTCCGCTCCAGGCTGGAGATGGGGATCGTCGCCGACCTCCGCGTCCCCGACGTCGAGACCCGTGTGGCCATCCTCGAGAAGAAGGCCCAGGCGGAGGGCGTGCCGCTCGACCGTGACATCCTGGAGTACGTCGCCTCCAAGATCGAGTCCAACATCCGCGTCCTGGAGGGGGCACTGCTGAAGGTCTGCGCCTACGCGTCCCTCAATGACGTGCACATCACCAAGAGCCTCGTGGAGGACATCATTGGCGACTACTCCACCTCCACGACCGAGCGCCGCATCTCCGTGCAGGAGATCGTGGACCTCGTCTCAACCGAGATGGACGTGCCCGAGGATGACATCGTCTCCAAGAAGCGCTCCGCCGACATCGCCTGGGCCCGGCAGGTGGCCATCTATCTGGCCCGCGAGCTGACCGACAACTCGCTGGCCCGCATCGGCGAGTTCTTCGGCGGCCGCGACCACTCCACCGTCCTCCACTCCTACAACAAGGTCGCTGACCTCATCGAGGAGGACGAGCAGGTGCTGTGGCTCATCAATGATCTGCGGGCCGCCTTCGAGTAACGCTCCCTGTCCGCCCTCGAGGGGGTGCCGCACCTGATGACGGTGCCACACAGCCGCCCCGGCAGTCCCCCCGTGGCTGCCCTCGCTTTAGGACTTGTGCCGCGCGCCCAGCGGCGGTGTGAATCCGTTTCGAGTCCACCGTAGACTCCGTGCGGACAGTTCCCCGCCGCGTGGCGCGATGTGAGTTCTGTGCACAAGCGGTCGTGTTCTCCGCATCGAATCCAGCGGTTATCGTCATCTCACTGTGAGCGCTCCGGCTCACGATCCACGCTCTCCACATGAGTGCCCCGTCCAGCTTTCCCCATCTGCCACACCGCCATCGGCGCCTCTGATGCACGCGCCGGCCGGCCCGTCCAGGTTCTGCACGACGCTCCACGACGCGCCTTCACCTTCCCTTCAGCGCCCCGTCCCCTGCGTCCCCGCCCATTGCTCGGTTGTCCACGCTGTCAACGGCAGGAGTAGTAGGAGTAGTAAGGTATATTAAACTGGAAGTCCTCTGTACTACAGCCGTGCATAACTGCCCATCCGCCTGTCCCCGAAAGCCCAGACTACCCACGACCACATACATACACACCCGCGAAGGTCCTGCGGCCAGCGACGTCGAAGGAGCTTGACGCGTCAGGTAAGATGCGGTTAACTTACAGGCTGTACATCACCCGCTGCGCGGGCTGCTTAAGGAGGCCCCCGGAGATGCTTGATCTCTCTTGCCCTCAGGAGACGCTGCATGAGGCCGTCCAGACCGTCCAGCATGGCGTGTCCGGGCGCAGCACTCAGCCGGTCCAGAACAACATCTATCTTGAGAGCGGCTCCGGGCAGTTGCGCCTCGTGGCCACCGACCTGGAGTTCATCAGCCTCGAGGCGGTCATGGACGCGAACATCAGCGACAATGGCGCGGTGACGGTCCCGGCGAGGCTCCTCACTGAGGTCGTGGGCTCTCTCGCAGGTGAGACGACGCATCTGGAGGCCGATGAGAACGACACCCTCACGGTCAGCTCGGGGCCCTCCAGCTTCCTCATCCGGGGCATGTCGGCACAGGACTTCGAGATGCTTCCGCCCATGGAGGAGCCGCTGGAGTTCGAGCTCTCCCAGCGCGACCTGCATAGCATCCTGTCGCAGACGGTCTTCGCGACCTCCCGCGACGAGACCCGGCCCATCCTCACTGGCGCGCTGTTCAACATCGCTCCTGGAGGGCTGGAGGTCGTGGCCACGGACACCTACCGCCTGGCCCTGCGCAGGATGACCGCCGAGATCCCCATCGACGAGTCGCGCAGCGCTATCATCTCCGAGCGCGCTCTCAATGAGGTCCTGCGCGTGCTGGAGCCGGAGTCCGACGAACCCGTGCGACTGCAACTGTCGGGCAACCAGGTCCGCGTGGTGATCGGGAACGTCACAGTCGGCTCCCGCCTGATCGAGGGGCAGTTCCCGAACTACGAGAAGGTCCTTCCTGACGCCACCGACCGCCGCGTCACGGTGGACCGCGCCGGGCTCACTGACTCCCTGCGCCGCATGCTCATCGTGGCCCGGGAGGACGCCAACCGGGTGGTGCTGCGTGGCAGCGAGGGGAGCCTCACGGTGACCGCCGATTCCCAGGATGTGGGGCATGCTGAGGAGGAGATCCCGGCCACGCTCGAGGGCGAGGAGCCGGAGATCGCCTTCAACGCCCGCTACCTGCTGGATGCGCTGCAGGCCATGACTGAGGATGAGGTGGTTATGGAGCTGTCCCAGCCGCTGTCGCCCGCGACGCTCAAGCCGCTGGAGTCGGACGATTATCTCTACGTGATCATGCCCATGCAGATTATGTGACCGCCACCCGCGCGGCGGCCGCCAGCCAGCACCCATGGGCACAGGCGATGGAGGTCTGTGCCCTCACCGTCTGTGCAAACGGGCGATGCAGGAGCATGGCATTGGTGTTCCGAGCGGGGGCACTGATTGCAGGAGTCTGATCCATGATGTTCCGTCTGCCCATGGCCATGTCTGTGGTGGCAAGCGTGGCTGTCCCGTCGCTGGCTGCCGAGCCGCTGCTCTCGCACTCGCACGAGTGGGTGCGCCAGCGCATGATGTCCATGGTGGCGGTGGATGACGCCTATCTCTGGCATGAGGTGCTCGGCGGGCGCGCCATCCATCAGAACAGCGACGCCACGCCGCCGACCAAGCCGCTGCGGGGCAACTTCCACACCCAGCAGCAGAGCTTCTTCGCCTCGGTGAAGATGGACCTGTATGACCTCACCGGCGACGAGCGCCATCTCGATGATGCCCGCGGCCTGCTGCAGTGGGTGGTGGAGAACGGTTTCGATCCCGAGCGGCGCCAGTTCTACCTGGTGTGGAATACGCACTCCGGGCAGTGGAACACCGACTTCCACCCCGAGTTCAACATGATCAGTGTCGGCGCGCTGATCCGCTATGACACCTATCGGCGGCGCGACGACTTCCTGGCGCCGGCCGCGGCGGTCATGAGCCATGTGCTGGACACGGGGGCATTCGACCCCCGGGCGTCGAAGAGTCTCTATGGGTCGGGATACATCGCGCTGATGCTGCTGGATATCTGGGAGGCGACCGGCCAGGAGCGGTTCCTGGAGCGTGCGCGCACGGCCGTTGACCTGGCCGACGAGGCCCTGTGGGACGCCGAGCACGGCGGGTGGTTCTACGCCGGGACGCCGGGGGAGGGCCCTCCCGAGCACACCGTCAAGTTTACGCACACCAACTCAAACATGATCCAGGCCTGCCTGCGGCTGCATCTGGCGGGCGAGGGAGACCGGTATGGGGACCGCGCTCTGCAGGTCCTGGAGCTGTTGGCTGAGCACAGTCGCACTGATGACGGTGGGTGGTATCGACACACCACCCGCGACTGGTTGGATCCCACGCAGCCGCCGATTGTGGGGGATGGCGGCAAGACGGGTACCGGTGCGGTGTGCGTCTATGACCGCATGGCTCAGATGATGGTGGCGTGCGCGCTGGCCTATCGCGCCACGGAGGATGCGCGCTACCTGCGGTGGATTGACGAGACCCTCGACCGCATGGAGCGCACGCACCTCACGGAGTATCCGGCGGGCGTGGACTACGGGTACATCTCGTCGGGCGATTACCAGAACACCTGGTGCCACCTGTGGGGCCTGGAGGCCATGCTGGTGCTGGACGCGCTGTGGCGGGATTTCGGCTGACCCGACCGTCGCCGCATCTCGCACGCCGCCGTACGTCGTCAACGGGCAGCCTGCACGCCGTTGCCGTGTGTCGTGAGCTCATAGCTTGTAGCTCGTAGCTTGCAGCTATTCCTGGGAGCCCGCCGCGCGTGTACCTGAAGTCGCTGACACTGGAGAACTTCCGCTGCTACGAGCGGGCGAGGGTCGAGCTGCCGGCGGGGCTGGTGGTGGCGCTGGGGCCGAACGCCTCCGGCAAGACCACGCTGCTGGAGGCCGTCTACCTGCTGGCGACTACGACCACGCCGCGGTCGGGCCGGGCCCGGGCCATGATCCGCCATGGTGAGAGCCGGGGCCGCGTCACCGGCGTCTTCGTGCGGCAGGGGCGCGAGCTGAGCGTGCGGATAACGCTGGGCGATCCGTCCGGGGAGCGGTCGGGGGCCAAGACCGTGGAGGTGGACGGGCGGGAGGTGGCGAGCTCGCGGGAGGCCATCGGCCGGGTGCAGGCGGTGCTGTTCTGGGTGGGCTCGCTGGAGGTGGTGAAGGGCTCGCCATCGAATCGCCGCCGGTTCATGAACACCGCTATCGGGCAGATGAGTGCCCGCTACCTGGATGACCTGGCGCGCTATCGCCGGGCGCTGCGCCAGCGCAACGAGCTGCTGAAGAGGATCGCGGCGCGCGGGGGCGATGGTCGCACTCTGGCCCCATGGACGCACGCGCTCGTGGAGGCGGGCGCTCCCATCGTGGAGGACCGCGGCGACTTCGTGCGGTCGCTGGCTGCGGAGGCGGGGCCGCTGCATGGCAGGCTCGGGGCCGGGGCCGAGGAGCTGGCGGTGCGCTACGATCCCTCGGTGCCTGCGCCGCTCGAGGGCGCGGTTGCGGATGAGTTCTACCGGCGGCTTGAGGAGACGCACCGGCGAGAGCTGGAGCGCGGCTCCACCCAGGTGGGGCCGCACCGGGATGAGGTGGTGCTGGAGGTGGACGGGGTGGACGTGCGCCGCTTCGGCTCGCAGGGTCAGCAGCGGACGGCGGCCCTGGCGCTGACCCTGGCCCAGGCCCAGGTCGCTGTGGCGCGCACGGAGATCGAGCCGATCCTGCTGCTGGACGACTGCCTGTCGGAGCTGGATGCCGAGCGCGGCACGGCGATGCTGGATCTGTCGGCGGATCGCGAGCAGATGATCGTCACCAGCGCCTGCTGCCCGGAGCATCTGGCGGCGCGGCTCGCCGACGCGCACGTCATCGACGCCGGCGATCCGGCCTCCGTCGAGGCGCCCGAGGCCTGATGGACCCGTGGCGTCGCCGGGGGAGCTCGCCGTGCGCTCTTTGTCGTCCGGAGCGGCGGGCAGCCCTGCCCGCCGGCCGTTGGCCGTTGCCGTGCGTATTCGTCGTGTGGAGAGGGCGGGTAGGCTTGCCCGACCGGCCGTTCCCCCGGAGACCTTCGGTCTCATGGAGATGCTTTGCATCTCAAGGGGGTGCCGAGCGCGAAGCGGTCGGCGGGGGAGGCCGCCGCGAACCGCGTCCCGCGTAGCGCGTGGATGGCAATGGATGATGAGCGAGGCGATTCTGCAACCAGCGTTGGGGAGGCCCTGAAGGCCTTCCTGGCGAGCCGTGGGCTGCTCGAGAGCTCGCGGGAGGAGCTGTGCGCGCTGCTGTGGCGGGAGGTGGCGGGCGAGTGGTACTCGCGCCACTGCTACGTCACCAGCGTGCGCGACGGCGTCTGCAACGTGCGATGCGACTCGGCGCCGAGGGCCCAGCAGCTTCAGCTCGACGCGCCGCAGATCATCGAGCGCCTTAACGAGCGCCTGGGCGTCCAGTTCGTGGCGGAGATCCGGGCCAGCAGCGCCGGGATCGGCGACCGTCCTCGCGCCGAGGCGGCGCAGCCGGAGGAGGAGCAGTTCCCGAGTGAGGAGGAGCTGGACGCCATCCCGGTGCCGCCGGAGGAGGTGCGGTCGATCCTGGAGGTGACCTCCGAGTTGGAGGGGGAGGTGCGGCGGCGGCTGGAGGAGATACTGCTGCGGCGGGCGCGGGCGGAGATATGGAAGCGGGAGCAGGGCTACCGCCGCTGTCCGGGCTGCGGGGTCTATCATCGGGACTCAGCGCAGTGGTGTCTGGCCTGCCGGCCGCCGGAGCGCCCGACACAGGCTGGCGGCGAGGAGGGCCTCAGCGCCTTCTTCGATCCCGACTGACGCGCCGGCCGAGGCTGCCCGTGCCGCCCGCAGACGCCCGATGGACCGTGGAGCATGTCCGTTCGGGGTTGAGCCGTCTTTCGTTGTCGTAGGTCGTCGCCGTTTGCTGATAGCTGACTGCTGACCGCTGATAGCTGGTTGCTGATAGCTTGCCGCTTGCAGCTTGTAGCTGCGGTGGCAGAGGCGAGGTGGACACCATGGCCAAACAGTTCGATGGCACGCTCGAGAAGATCGACGACTACCACTGGCGCATTCCCCGCGGCGAGGCAGCGTGCATGCGCACGGACGGCATCGTGCTCGCCGACGAGGAGCTGATGAAGGACCTCCGCACCGATCCCGCCCTCACCCAGGTGCAGAACGTGGCCTGCATGCCTGGCATTGTGGGCTCGTCGTTGGCGATGCCCGACTGCCACTACGGCTACGGCTTCCCCATCGGCGGCGTGGCGGCCTTCGACGTCGAGGAGGGCGTCATCTCCCCCGGCGGCGTCGGCTACGACATCAACTGCGGGGTGCGGCTGCTGCGCAGCGACCTCGAGGAGCAGGACGTGCGCGGCCACCTGGACGCCCTGACGGATCACATGTTCCGGGAGGTCCCTGCGGGCGTGGGCGAGTCCGGGAAGGTGCGACTGGATGAGCGGGAGCTGCGCCGGGCCCTGGAGCAGGGCTCGCGCTGGGCCGTCTCTCAGGGCTACGGGGTCCCCGAGGACCTGGAGGCCACCGAGGAGGGCGGCTGCCTGGAGGGCGCCGATCCAGACGCGCTCTCGGATCGGGCGCTGAAGCGCGGCCGGCCTCAGCTTGGCACCCTCGGCTCCGGCAATCACTTCCTGGAGATCCAGCGCGTGGATCGCGTCTACGATCCCGAGGCTGCGTCGCGCCTGGGCGTGGAGGGGGAGGGCCAGGTGGTGGTGCTGATCCACACCGGCTCCCGGGGGTTGGGCTACCAGGTCTGCGATGACTCCCTCAAGCCCATGCAGCGCGCTGCGGGCAAGTACGGCATCGAGCTGCCCGATCGCCAGCTCGCCTGCGCGCCGGTGAGCTCGCCCGAGGGCCAGCGCTACTTCTCGGCGATGGCCTGCGCGGCCAACTACGGGTGGTGCAACCGCCAGCTCATCACCCACTGGGTGCGGGAGGCCTTCGAGCGCGTGCTGGGCATGGGCACCTCGCAGATCGGCCTGCAGATGGTGTATGATGTGGCCCACAACGTGGCGAAGTTCGAGGAGCACGAGGTCAATGGCGAGACCCGGCGCCTCTGCGTGCATCGCAAGGGCGCCACGCGGGCCTTCGGGCCGGGGCGGCCGGAGGTGCCCGAGGCCTATCGCGACCTCGGACAGCCGGTGCTGGTGCCCGGCGACATGGGCACGGCCTCGTGGCTGATGCTGGGCACCGAGGGCGCCATGCGCGAGACCTTCGGCTCCACCTGCCACGGTGCCGGACGGGTGATGTCCCGGACGGCCGCCACCAAGCGTCAGCACGGGCGCGATGTGCAGGCGGCGCTGGAGGCCCAGGGCGTCACGGTGCGCTCCGCGGGCCTGAAGACCCTTGCGGAGGAGGCCCCCTACGCGTATAAGGATGTGGACCGCGTCATCACGGTGACCCATGACGCGGGCATCTCCAGGCGCGTGGCCCGCATGACCCCCATGGCGGTCGTGAAGGGGTAGTAGCCGATGGCGGCGATCGTCGGATGCTGACGGCGACCCCAGTCGGCGGGGTTCCTTCTGGTTGTCCTCGTACCGACGGGGGCGTGCCTGCCTCGCCCGCGTGCCGTGATCGGCGTTACTCGTTAGCTGGTAGGTTACAGCTTGCAGCTTGTAGGTGGCAACATGGAGGGGCCGGACCACTGTCCGGCCCGCCGTTGATGCCGTTACCATGCCGTACGGAGGGGCGGGCTGCCTAGCCCGCCTGCCGTTACCGCCCTTAGTCGTCGGCTTGTAGCTTGTAGCTGGCAAAAGGAGGGGCCGGACCACTGTCCGGCCCGTGCGGTGCTCCGAAAGGGATGACGTTCTTGACGCTGGAGATCGTGTTTGCTCTTGGCTCGCTGGTCGTGATTCTGGTCGGCTGCGAGCTGTTCACGAACGGTATCGAGTGGGTCGGCGCCAAGTGCAATCTCTCCACCGGCGCCTGCGGCAGCGTCCTGGCGGCGGTGGGGACGGCGCTGCCGGAGACGCTTGTGCCCATTGTGGCCTTCATCAAGGGTGGTGAGGACGCGCAGGACATCGGCACCGGCGGCATCCTGGGGGCGCCCTTTATGCTCGCGACCCTGGGCTTCACGGTCACCGCCATCGGCGTGCTCGCCTACACGCGCTCGGGCCGCAGGCAGAGCGCTGACATGGCCGTGGACGCCCACGTGCTCAGCCACGATCTGGGCTACTTCCTGGTGGCTTACCTGGTGGCGGTCGGTGCCTCCTTCCTCCCCACGCGCGAGGCCAAGTGGGCCGTCGGCATTGTGCTGGTCGGCGTTTACGTCTACTACGTCTGGCTGCACTTCCGCACCGGCACCTCCATCGCTGAGCATTGCGAGATGGACCCGCTGCGCATCACGCCGCACCACGAGACGCCGCGGCTGCGCTACGTGACCCTCCAGGTCGCCATCGCCCTGGGGTGCATCTTCGTCGGCGCTCACGTCTTTGTGGATCACCTGGAGAATGTCGCGAAGTACGCCGGCATCTCCCCGCTGGTGCTGTCGATCATCATCACGCCCATCGCCACGGAGCTGCCCGAGAAGTTCAACTCCGTGCTGTGGGTGCGCGACACCAAGGACACGCTCGCCATGGGCAACATCACTGGGGCCATGGTCTTCCAGAGCACCATCCCCGTGACGATCGGGATGTTCGCGACCCCCTGGATCCTGGACGCCAGCGGCGTGGCCTCCGCGGTGATTGCATTGACCTCGGGCACTCTGGTATACGTCTACATGCGCTCCCAGGATAAGCTCTCGCCCTGGGCCCTGCTGGTGGGCCTGCCGCTGTATGGCGTGTTTCTTGCAGTGGCGTTTTGATAGCGGCAGCTCAGGCATTGTCGTGGCGCAGGCAAACGGCGCACGGGCAGGAGTGCCCGTGCCACGGAATGGTGGCGCTTGCCGTGTCGTTTGGGGCTGGCCTCCGTTCCAGCCCGGCCGTTGGTGTTGTGGTCCGCCGTTACGTGATGCCGTACGGAGGGGCGGGCTGCCTAGCCCGCCCGCCGTTACCACACAGGGAGAGGACTCGCCAATGATCGACCGCCGCATCGTCCGCGAGCATCCCGAGCTCATCCGTGAGGCCCTGCGCAAGCGCCGCGTCGAGTACGACCTTGACCGCCTGATCGAGGTCGAAGCGCGCCGCCGCGAGCTGCTGGCCGTGGAGAACCTGCGCGCCGACAAGAACACCCTCTCCGAGCAGATCGGCGAGGCCTTCCGTGACGGCGACACCGAGCGCGCCGAGCAGCTCAAGGAGCGGGTCGCGGAGATCTCGCGGCAGATCGAGGAGCAGGAGGAGGAACTCGAGCGCGTCGAAGAGCAGTTCGAGCGGATGATGCTGGAGCTGCCCAACATCCCCCACGAGGAGGTCCCGGAGGGCGAGGACGAATCCGAGAATCCGGTCCTCTACGAGCGGGGCGAGAGGCCCAGCTTCGACTTCGAGCCCCTCCCCCACTGGGAGCTTGGCAGGCGGCTGGGGATCCTGGACTTCGAGCGGGCGGCCAAGATGGCGTCGGCGCGCTTCGTCGTCAACATCGGCGGCGCCGCGGCCATGGAGCGCGCGCTGATCAACTTCATGCTCGACGTCCACACCCGCGAGCACGGCTACACGGAGGTCATCCCGCCCTATCTCGCCAACGCCCGCTCGCTCATCGGCACCGCCACCCTCCCCAAGTTCGAGGACGATCAGTTCAGGACCCGCGAGGGCCTGTATCTGATCCCCACCGCCGAGGTCCCGCTCACCAACCTCCACCAGGACGAGATCCTTGCGGCCGAGGACCTGCCTCTGTACTACGCAGCCTACACCGCCTGCTTCCGGCGCGAGGCGGGCTCGGCCGGCAAGGAGTCCCGGGGGCTGATCCGCCTGCATCAGTTCAACAAGGTGGAGCTGATGAAGTTCGTCGAGCCTGAGACCGCTGATGAAGAGCTGGAGCAGCTCACCCTCGACGCCGAGGTCATCCTCCAGCGCCTGGAGCTACCCTACCGCCGCACCATTCTGTGCACGGGCGACATGGGCTTCCAGCCCGAGCGGACCTTCGACCTGGATGTCTACATGCCGGCCATGGACCGGTGGGTGGAGATCAGCTCCTGCAGCCAGTACGGGCAGTTCCAGGCCCGGCGGTGCAACACCCGCTACCGGCCGGAGCCCGAGGCCTCGCCGCGCTTCGTACACACCATGAACGGCTCGGGCCTGGCCTGCGGCCGGTGCCTGGCGGCGATCCTGGAGACCTACCAGCAGGCGGACGGCTCCATCGCCGTTCCCGATGTCCTCCGCCCCTACATGGGCGGCGCCGTGGAGATCCCCGCCCTCCGGCAATGACCCGCCGGCGCGGCTGCCCTGCAGGGGCCCCAGCCGTGCGCTTCCCGCAGGAGCCTGTGGCCATCGCGGAGCATTCCTGTCCCTGTGCGGTAACAATACGCCGCGCCGCCCATTATGGTACATGGCCCCAAGGCTGGCCGGGCCATCGGGAGCGGGGCAGGCAGCATCCAGATTCGTGTGCCCAGCGCGAGGGCCGCGGAGCGGACTGTCGGAATGCCGGTGGTAGTAGGGGAGGGGCCGCCTGAGGCTCCAGCGTGGTTTGCTGGAGCCGAAGCCGGCCCGGCCGTTCGCCGTTCGGAGCAGCGCCTCGCGACGCTGTCTCGTGGGGGTCGCGGGCTTCGTCGCGCATAAAGGGCATGCGCTCCTCAGGCGGCCCCTCCGCGGGCATCGGCGGCGTCAGTACATCAGTACAGAGGACAGGCACACGAATCTGGATGCTGCCAGCGGGGCACAGGAAGTTGACGGCAGGCACACGCCCTGCTATAATGCGCACCAACTGTCATGCTGCGCAGAGGTCCTTGAGCTCACCGGCGGCGGAGGCACTGCGCCTGTCGCGTCTTGCAGCCGCCGCGGTGGCGCTCACTGACGCTGTGGGAGTGTGGCGGACGTCGGCTGGTCGCTGCAGAGAGGCAGCTTTCATCGCAGTTGGGGAGGACCATAATCATGGCTGAGGCGCAGGTTGCACGAGAGGCGCCGGCGGAGCCCCTACCCGAGCGTGAGCCGCCGGCTGACGCGTTCTTCGAACTCTCCATCCTGCGCGGCGTTGACAACGTCCGCGCGGCGATGCTCATCCTCATGCTGGTGGTGGCCCTGAGCACCCCGGAGTACCTGGGCAGCCGACTGGCTGTTTATACTGCGCTCATCGTTGGTGTCTTCCTGACCCTGTGGACGCGCTATGCCGCGCGCTGGGATGATCTGCGCACCAACGGGAACCTGCTCAACGCCGCCGGAGTCGTCCTCATCGGCGACATCGCCTGGATCGGCCTCTTCGTCTGGGGCACCGGTGGGCTCTACAGCCCCTTCCTGGCCCTGCTCCTGCTCCCCATCGTCTTCGGCTCGGGCTTCTTCGGGCTCCTGGCCTACGCCGTGGCCATAGCGACGGGCATCGTCGCCATGCTCAACGTCGCCTACGCCTTCGCGCAGCCCGTGAACGCTGCCATGACCTGGCGACTGCTGGGCTCCCTCTTCGCCCTTCTCGCCGTCGCCTGGGTCTCCTATACCATCACCCTGGTGCTGGAGCGCGAGCGGCGCACCAACGAGCTGGTCATCAGGCACATGTCAGAGGCCGTCATCCTTATCGACGCCTCCGGTCACATACGCCTGGTGAACCCGCCCCTGGAGCGCTTCACCGGCCTGAGCATGGATGACACCATCGGCCTGGATGTCCGCGACCTCCCCGAGGACCGGCAGTTCGATGCCCTCCGCACCATCACGGGCACTGCCACGGACCCGGATGGCGCCCCCGTGCGCTCCATCGAGGACATCCAGGTGGAGGCCGATGAGAGGCTTGACCTGCGCATCTACGCGGTGCGGCTGGGCGCATCGGGTCGCGGCGCCGGCTGGCTGATCATCTGCCAGGATATCACTGACCTCAAGACCATCGCCCGCGCCCGCGAGAGCGGCGTCCGCTTCCTCTCGCATGAGATACGATCCCCCCTGACCACGCTCAAGATGATCTCTCAGGTCTTCGGCGAGCTCGCCGGCCGCCTCACCGACGATAACACCACGCGCCTGGTGGGCATCCTGGATGAAGAGACCGACCGCATGCTCCGACTCGTCGGTCAGTTCCTGGACCTCGCCGCCCTCGACCAGGGCAGCTTCCAGCTTGAGCTCAGCGAGGTGGAGATCTCCGAGACCGTGCGCCGCGTCGCCAGGTCCCTCGAGCTGCGTGCGGCCGAGAAGAGCCTCTCGGTGCAGACCGAGCTCGACGAGCCCCTCCCTCCCGTCCACGTGGACCGTAACCGTATGGAGGATGTCCTGCACAACCTGTGCGACAACGCCCTCAAGTTCACCGACCCCGGCGGCGAGGTGCGCCTCACCGCCGCCCAAGCCGACGGACACGTGCGGGTGACCGTCTCCGACACCGGCTGCGGGATCCCGCCCGAGACCAAGGACATCATCTTCGAGCAGTTCGCCCGCGCTGCCGACGAGGGCCAGGGCAATCGGGAGCGTGGCATCGGCCTGGGCCTCTACCTGGCTCGCAGAGTCGTCGAGCTGCACGGCGGCCGCATCGAGGTGGAGAGCGAGGTCGGCCACGGTTCGGACTTCTCCATCTACCTCCCGGTCAGCGACTGAGCCGGCCGCCTGCAGCCTGGCTCGAGGACAGCAGGCCACCTCCCGGTGAGTGAGCAGAACGAATCGGATGCGTGCTCCGATCGTCCGCTCCTGGCCCCCCGCAACCGTCCTCATCCGGCACCGCGGCGCCCTTTCTGACCTGCTGGCCGTTTGCCCTCTGCCGTTCCGTGGCACGGGCACTCCTGTCCGTGCGCCGTCTGCCGTCCCATTCAGGGCGGGCTGGACCTCAGCTTCCAGGCCGAGTGGATTCCGCTTGACGGAATCGCCACGGAGGACCTGGTGAGCGCTGACGCGAAACTACCACTGTCCGCCATGTCCTGCACCTGCCGCGAGGAGGGCCACTGATGGAGCTGAGCAGAATCTCCGCCTGCACCTACCCGCTGCGTGAGAAGCCGTGGGACTACGCCCTGCGCGTCCTCGCTGACTCGGGCCTGCACAAGGCCGACCTCTGGGGCCGCGAGCCGCACTTCCCTGAGGATGCCAACGAGGAGGCGGTCGCTGAGATCCAGGCCGGGGCACGGCGCATCGGCGTCGCCATCGCCAACCTCGGCACCTACCCCGGCGCCGGCTTTGCCTCCGACGATGAGAACGTGCGCCGGGACGAGCTCGCGCGCATGAAGGACACCATCGACGCCGCTGATCGCCTCGGCGCCCGCTCCATCCGCGTCCTCCCCGGGAGGGGCGAGGACCCCGCCGTCATCGACGAGATCGCCCCGCTCATGGCGGAGAGCGCCGACTACGCCGAGAGCAGGGGCGTCTATCTGGGCATGGAGAACCACGGCGGCAGCATCGCGGGTGACCCCGAGCACGCCCTCCGCCTCTGCCGGGCCGTGGGCTCACCGCACTTCGGCGTGCTCTACGAGCCGTGTAACCTGCTGCACGCAGGCGTTGACTACCGGGAGGCATTCGAGGTGTTCTCCCAGTGGATCGTGCACGTCCACGTCAAGGATGGACGCCGCACCGACGCTGCCTTCGAGCGCACCCACCTTGGCGACGGCGACGTGGACCCCGCCTGGGTGGTGGACGCTCTGGAGGGCATCGGCTACGACGGCGACTACGCTCTGGAGTATGAGATCCAGGATATCGAGCCGGTGGAGACCGGACTGAGCAAGTGGGTCGAGCGCTTCAGCGCGATCTGAGCCTTAGGAGCTATAGTCCCAAGAGCTGGGAGCATGCCGTGTGAACGACCAGCCGCGTCAGGACAACGAGAAACAGCAGCGCGACGAGCAGGTCATCGGTGAGATCGGCGCCGATGAGGCCCGCCCGGAGCTGGAACCGGAGGCCCCGTCCCCGAGGCGTCGGTCGCTGCGGCGTCGCTCCGTTGCCATCGGCTGCCTGCTGGCGATCCTCGGCGCGCTGCTTGGCGCAGGCGTGGCCTATGTGGTGAGCCAGCGGGAAGGCCAGGAGCCTCCGGAGCGGCCTGCGGCTGAGCTTGCGCCGGTTGGGGAGGTCGAGAATCGCGTCCTCTTCTCCCCCACTCCACAGCGTCCCGCGCACACGCCCGACCTCATCCCCGCCGAGACCGCCGAGATCTTCTGCTTCTACGAGCTCGCCGGCACGTCGCCGGAGGCGGAGGTGGAGAGCCGCTGGTGGCATGAGGGTGAGCCGCTGGGCGACCTGCCGCTTCGTGACCACCAGCGCACCGGGGAGTCTGAGCGGGCGGCCGGGCGCTTCACCATCATCCCACCCGGCGCCGAGCACGAGCCCGGCGAGCGCGGCACGGACGCGGATCAGGCCACGTTCCCGCCCGGCATCTACGAGGTGGAGCTGACCAGTCCCGGCTACCCGGATGCTTGGGCCCGCGGCAGCTTTGTGGCGCTGCCGGAGACGGCGAAGATCCTCGCGGGCGGCGGCGAGCCCCACGGCCCCTCGGTCATCCGCAGCCTTCAGCTCGCCGCCGACGTCTCCGACGACGGCAGCCCCATCCGCCCTGCCTTCGAGTTTCAGTCGAGCGTCCGTCGCATCCATGCTGTGTTCCGCTACGATGGCGTGGTGCCGGGCTCGGTGTTCATCGTCCGCTGGTACTGCCAGGGCACGGAGCTTGAGGACGCTCGAACGGAGCTGGCTGTGACCGCGGCCAGGGGCTGGACCAACGCCTGGCTGGACGCAGCAGGGGGTGAGCTGCCCCAGGGCCGCTACCGCGTCGCCGTCCACCTCGGCGACGAGCCGGAGCCGCTCGCCTCCGCGGGCTTCAAGGTGACGTCGGGCGCCGAGGAGGGCGAGCCGTCAGCATCAGAGTCCTCTGATGCAGCGGAGTGACACGCGGAGCGCGTCAGTTGAAAGCGAACAGCCGTTCGCCAAACATCGACAGGAGCATTGCCACGACTGCGATCAGCGGCAGCGCGATGTGCACCGCCAGGACGATCCACAGACAGCCCGTGCCCGATGGCGACCGCCCGGTCATCGCGGCGTGCCTGCGGGCATCGCTGAGATAGATGATGTTCACGATCAGGCCGATCAGCCACAAACCAACGTAGTACAGGACGCAGGTCAGGACCGCCGCGCCGACGTAATTCCGCTCCTCAGGGTCCTTCTGGCCCATCTGCCGTCCCCCTTGCCACGGCCTTCGCATATGCCGCCTGTCCCCCACTCTCGCGACCACCATCACCGAGGCTGCCGCGCGTCAGCGAAGCGCCCCTTGCTGCCCAAGCCCGCAATCCGGCGCCCCCTGCCGCCCTCCACGGGTGCGTCCTTGGATTGTCGGTTTGTGCCGGGCGCGCGGGCTGCCGTCGTCGGTCCCGCGCGGGCGCGTCTTTGCACCCGCCGGCCGTTCTGGGCATCGCGTGCCGCTATGTCGTACGCAGCGGCGGGCTGCCCAGCCCGCCGGCCGTTCTCCGTATGCGGGAGGAGTCGGGGAGCCTCAGGTGAGGCTCCTGTAGCCAGGGCGATGGAGGCGACGGACGCAAGCGCGTCGTGGCGAGGTGGCGGTCCCTGGTGCTTTGCGTCCTCGGTACCCGGCTCACAGCGCTCACCCGTCGCGCCCTAGGTGAGCTCGGTCGCAGATCGGTGATTTGGCTCGTGATGTATTGGGACTTATCGCACTGCGAATCGTATGTCTGTTACTCATTCAGCCGGGTATAGCTCCTCGGGCCCGAGGGCGCGATGAGCGACAGGATCCGGTCCAGGTCCTCCGCGTCGTGGTAGGTGATGTGGATGCTGCCGCCGCCCTTGGACCGTGGCAGCACGGTCACCTTGGTCCCCAGCCGGTCCCGGAGCCGCCTCTTGACCTCCTCGATGTGCGGATCGCTGGGCTGAGGGGCCGCGGGCTCCTCAGCCTCGGGCTCCTCCTCAGGCTGCGGCTCCGGCTCGGCCCGCACCAGCTCCTCCGTCTCCCGAACGGTCAGGCCCTCCTCCTCGATGCGGGCGAACAGCGCCTCCATCCTCCCCGGCTCCGAGGCGAGTGCCAGCAGCGCTCGGGCGTGGCCCTGGGTGATCCTCCCATCGGCCAGCGCCTGCTTCATGGCCTCCGGCAGGTCCAGCAGCCGCAGGATATTGGCGATCGCTGACCTGCTCCTCCCGAGCTGCTCGGAGAGCTGCTCCTGCGTCAGCCCGAACTCATCAATGAGGTATCTGAAGCCTTCGGCCGTCTCCAGGGGACCGAGGTCGTCGCGCTGCAGATTCTCGACCAGCGCCAGCTCCAGGGTCTTCTCGTCGTCCGCCTCCTGCACCACGCACGGAACTGTCTGGAGCCCGGCGCGTTTCGCCGCCCGCCACCGCCTCTCCCCCGCGATGATCTGGAAGACCTCCGGCTCCTCCGCCTGCCGCACGACCACAGGCTGCACCACGCCGTGCGCCTCAATTGAGAGCGTCAGCTCCTCCAGTGACTCCTCATTCAGCCCATGGCGCGGCTGGAACGGATTGGGCTCCAGCTTGTCCACGCTCACCTCCAGCACCGAGCGGGTGCGCGCCAGCGCCTCTCCCGAGATGAGCTCGCTCAACCCTCGTCCAAGCGCCTTCTTACGCATCTTCGAAAACCTCCCAGTAGAGCCTGCGGTATGCTGCGGAGCCCGGGCAGTGCTTATCGTAGATCACGGCCGGCAGGCCGCGGCTGGGCGCCTCTGCCAGGCGCACATTCCGGGGGATCTTCGCCTGGAAGGTGCGGGCCGGGAAGTTGGTCCGCACCTCCTCGGCAACCTCCTCCGCCAGATTCGTCCGCGCATCGTACATGGTCAGGATGGCCCCCGCGATGGTCAGGCCAGGGTTGATCTCCGCCTGCACCATGGAGATGATCTGCAGTAGCTGCGTCAGCCCCTCCATAGCGTAGTATTCGCACTGCATAGGGATGAGAACCTGGTCAGCCGCCGCCAGAGCGTTAATGGTCAGCAGGCCCAGCGATGGCGCCGTGTCGATGATGATGATGTCGTAGGCCGAGCGGATCGGCTCCAGGACCCGCCGCAGCCGCATCTCGCGCGAGATGACGTTCGCGAGGGCCAACTGTGCCCCAGCCAGGTCTATGGTCGCCGGCAGGCAGTCGAGGTTCGGCGTGGCTGTGGTCAAGATGACCTCGTCGATGGCGGGGTTGGCATCGCCGTCCACGCGGGTAATCAGATCGTAGAGGCAGTATTCGATCTCGTCCCGGCTGATGCCCAAGCCGCTGGTGGCGTTCCCCTGGGCGTCTGCATCCACCACCAGGACGGACTTGCCCTCCAATGCTCCCACGGCGGCCAGATTCACGACCGACGTGGTCTTCGCCACCCCGCCCTTCTGATTCACCATTGCATACGTCCGAGCCACCCGGAATCCCTCCACTGCAGCCGCCGACGGTGGCAACGCCAACATATTCCACAGGGTTTTCCACACGCTGTGGAAACCTGTCAGGTCCGATAGCCGGTCAGCGCGAGGCCGGGCACAGTGGTGCCTACGGTCCGCAGCACCGTGAGTCCCTGAAGCTCTACGTCATCCGTGAAGGCGCGGTCTCCCCGCCGGTGGTATGCGCCGATGAATCCAGTGGGCCGGACCATGCGCGTGGCCAGCGCCAGGGCCTGCTCGCCTGCGGCAACCGCGCGGAAAACAGCCGCGTTATAGCCCTCGCCCCGTGCCTCGGCCGCGTCCAGCCGCCGCGCTCGCAGATTCCGGAGTTCCAGACGCGCGACGAGCAGCTCGCAGGCAGTATACGCCTTTTCCGCCCGATCCACAAGGTCAACCCGCAGATTCCGCTCCAGAATCGCGATGGTTGCACCCAGAGCGCCGCTCCCAGCCCCGAGATCCACAAGAGTCCCGTTGCGCGGCGCCTCAGAGAGGCTGAAGTAGGCCAATGCGGGCGCCATACCGCGCTGCCAGGCCTCTTTCGGCGATTCGTAGGCGGAGAGCCCTGACGCCTCCGCGACACGCGCCAGCCACGCGGCAGCCTGCTCCAGCCGCTCAAGCTGCTCCTGCGTCGGCTGAAGGCCGCTCTCTGCAATCTGATGCTCCATCGCAGATTGTTTCACGTGAAACATTTCGGTGTCCTCCTCCTGTTACCTCCCTGAGGCTGCGTTTTTTTCGAACCTTTCCATCCCCCGACCCTGTCTTCCCCACCCTTCCGTCCACCGGTGGCGTTCAGGGGCTTGATGGTGCCAAGATCGGAGCCCGCGGCGAATGTTTCACGTGAAACATCCCGCATCCCGATCATCGGCACATCCCCAACTGGGCGCGAGAAGAGGCCGTGGCCGTACGGATCGGGGGAGATGTTTCACGTGAAACATTCCCAGGGAGTGGTACCGGGGCCGCCTGTGTCGTTCCAGAGGCATCTCTGGACCTTGCTGGCCGAGAAACGGCCAGGTTGGGCGAACGCCCGTTCTAAGGTCGATCTGGGCAGGCCAAGGCGCCAAGCGCCATCGGTATGACCGCCGCGTGCGTGATTCACACGGTTTACCACCCCAGGACCTCGCTGACATCGGCCTACGGACATCGCACAAGCCGTATCCATCGAATCAGTCTACAACTTCCACAGAGTTATGCACAGCGAAGGAGGCCCTTCAGATGGCCTATCAGAACAGGGGAATCGGGGAGAGCCAGCGTCACGCTGCTTCTTTGGACGCCAGAACCAGCCGGCGGGCCACGGCGCTGCGTCTCCTCACCGACGCCAGCCACGGCATGGGGCGCTCTCCAGGCTGGCTCCGCGTGCCCACCAGCGTGTCAGCACGGTAGGAAGGAGGTAGTGCTGTTGATACAGGTTACTTGTCCCAAACCTCAACAGAGTTTTCCACAGGGGGTCATTGACGGGGCTACACGCATCATGAGCAGGAGAGGCATGGCTGGTGCAGGGAGGGCACGGGACGGTGGCTATGCGTGGGAGGATTGGGGCCGGGCAGCGAACGCCGCCAGCGGTCAGCGCTGGGGCAGGCGCACCTGGATGATGGCGTGGACGTCGAGACGGGGGAGTGTGAGGCACGTCCATCCGTCCTCGACAGCAAAGGGGATGGGGCGGCCGGAGGGGCGCTGCATCACGGCCACCGCCTCGCCGCGCAGCCTGACCGGGATACCCGATACTGGGATGATGTCCTCGACGACGACGGGGCTGAAGCCCTGGCCGAAGCGCTGGTTGGCGTAGTTGATCAGGTGGATGTAGCGGGACTCCTGCCGCGCCCGGAGGACGACCTCGACCTGGGATGGCGCGTCAACCCACAGCTCCTGATCCGGCGCGACTCGGTCGAGCAGCGTGGTCGCGATTGTGCGGAGTGGGGGATAGGAGTCGAGCTGGTAGAATCGGAAGAGGTCGAAGGGGAAGTAGACAACGGCTCCGTCGCCCAGACGGTTGAGGAACACCGAGCCCAGGCGCGACGAGTCGGCCGGCGGGGGGTTGTTGGCGGCGTAGAAGTGCTGGGGGGTGCGCTCGTAGATTGGATGGGTGAGGCCAGCCATGACCCGCGCAGTCGTGCCCTCGCACTCCAGAGCAGGTATCGGCACCGGATTACCCGGATCGCCGGGGCTGCGGAAGACCAGCGGAGCATCCGGGGCGTCGATATCGAACTGGAGATCGGTGAGGTATCCGCAGGAGTATGGTGCGAAGCCCATCGGCTCCACGCCGCAGAGCTCGCGCAGGAAGGTGGGGGAGAGCTGCTCCCCGTTCTCATCGTACATGCCGCATCGCCAGGAGGCGATGAGGGCGCCGCCGTCTCGCACGTAGCTACGGAGCGCGGCAACCTCCTCCTCGGTGAGCACGAGCTGATCGGGAATCAGCGCGGCGTGGTACTCGGGGAGGCGATCCAGGACGCGCTCCGAGATGATGTCGAAGTGGCGACCGGCGTCGCTGAGGATGCGGGCGGCGCCGAAGACGCTGAGCAGGGGCCGGCGCAGTGCGCTGCCCTCCATCCACTGAGCGAGGTGGTGAGCGCGGGAGGAGTGGAGGACCGCGATGTTGGGGACGCTGCAGGTTCCGGCGCACCACGGCTCCACGGCCCGGATCCTCTCGTAGACCTCGCCGATGAGCTCGTAGGCGGCGTCGTCGAGCGTTCCGTCGTGCAGAGCCTGGTCGCCGATATCGACGATGCCTCCATGGGCGATACCAGTTGCAGCCTCTATATGCAGTTTTGCGGCACTTTTATAGGAGAAACTTGACCATCCGCCATAATGGAAGCGGCTGGTGCAGCATTCATAGGGCATGTCGAACCACTGGAACCAGCGGGCCTGGAAGCCCGGCAGCCAGTTCTCCGGCGTGTGGGCCTCTCGGAAAAGCACGTCGGCGCGAGAGTCATTGTCCAGGTAGCACTGGGTGACGTCGCCGGCGTGGTTCCAGCTTATCAGCAGCTCGGGGTCGGCGGCCTTGACGATCTCGACGAGGTCCTCGCGGAAAGCCATCTCGGTGCCGATGCGGAACTGGTGCAGGCGTCGGGCGTCGTGCGTACCCGGCTCGGCGTCGCGGGGCATCTGCACCCCGAACCGCTCCCGGAAGAGCCCCTGGCAGTGGTCGCAGTAGCAGGCCGGCGGATGCACGTAGGTGATGTCGAACCACAGGCCGTCAACCGGATACTCGGAGGCGATCTCCCGCGTCATCTCGCGGATGAGGTCGCCATACGGGGAGTTGAGGCACATCCACCACCAGAAGCGGGGGTGCGGCCGGGGCTGGCCCTCGGCATCGCGCTGCGTCCACTCGGAATGCTCCTCGCCGGCGCGGTGATTCCAGGCGCAAGAGATGTATGCCAGGACGGCCACACCCTGGCGACGGCATTCGGTGGCTACCTCACGGAGGTAGTCGAAGTCCAGCCGAGAGTGCTTGTGGCCGACCGCGGTGTTGTAGTAGCAGTTGCCATGATGGCAGTGGGCGAAGACGGTCACGGAGTTGACGTTGGCCTCGACGAGAGTTGACACATACTCCGCGGCGTCGAAGCGCTCGAACATGTGCGGTGCGTCCTGGGGCAGGTGCATGTCGAGGTGGACCTTACGTTTGCGCGTGAAGTACTCCTCGGGCGTCATGGCCGTCACATCCCGGATGGTATTGTCCTCGACGCGCATGGGGTTCGATGCCAGCGCGTCCCGGGCCTCCCTGTCGGCGAGCGAGGCGGCTGGCGATGGGGACGGGGGGCGCCTCGGCCCGGCTCGACCTTCGCCCGAGCCGGTGCGGCGCTGGCGCGCCGCTGCGCACTCCGTGCGCGCCGAGGCGGTGGGACGTGCGGGCTCCACCTCAGGACGACGGGGGGGCAGCCGGAGGAGCCCCGGGACAGGTGCCGGGTGTTGAGGCGCCGAACATCTGCCTGCGATGAGGTCCGAGTGGGCACGGCGCAGGAGGGTGGCGGCGAGGAGCAGGTGCCGGGAGGGCGTGCGTGATAGCGGGAGGACGTCAGATGACCGGACGTGAGTTCGTGGGGGCCCGCGGCTGCGCGAGGGACCTCATGATGGAACGGCGTCGGGCTGGAAGCCCGACCTACGCGGGAGGACGCGTACGGGGGGAGGACGCCTATGGGGAAGACGCCGTCGCTCGGGAGGGCACGGGGCTTCGGGGCGGTTGCTCACGCACCGCCCCCTCAGGACGGCCCCTCCTCGCTGGGAGGCACGGGGCCGGCTTCGGGGCGGTTGCTCACGCCCCCCCCCCTCAGGACGGCCCCTCCTCGCTGGGAGCAGGAGTGTGGTGCGGACCCGGGACGGTATGCGGAGCTTCGCCACTGAACACTGACCCTCAGTGACGGCTGGCGCTCGGCTTTGCTGCCGTTCGCTTGCAGGAGCAGCTTGCAGCTCACGAAGGGGAGGTCGGACATGGCAGATGAGACGGTTCGACTTGGGGTGATCGGCCTGGGCGGGCGGGGCCGGTACTTCGCCCGCAACTACGACACGCACCCCGAGGCGGAGCTGGTGGCGGTCGCCGATCCCGACGCGCAGGCGCTGGAGCGAGTGCGGCCGGCCTACGGCGACCGCATCGATTACTACAGCGATCTCGAGGAGCTGCTCAGCCGCGAGGACGTTCCCGCGGTGGTGATCGCCTCGCCGGACTTCGCGCATCGGGACAACGCCGTGCAGGCCTTCGAGTACGGGAAGCACGTGATGCTGGAGAAGCCCATGGCGCAGTCGGTGGAGGACACCGACGACATCATCCGGGCCTGGAACGAGGCCGGGACAGTGCCGTGCGTGGGCCTTGAGCTGCGCTACAGCGCCATCTTCGTGCGGATGCGCGAGATCCTCGATGCGGGGAAGATCGGCGAGGTGCAGACCGGGATGGCGGTGGACAACGTCTCCGTGGGCGGCAACTACTTCTACCACGACCAGCAGCGGCTGAAGAGCTACACCGTCTCGCTGCTGATGCAGAAGGGCGTCCACACCATCGACCTGCTGAACTGGCTGATGGATGCGGGCCGCCCCACGAAGGTCTATGCCACCGGCAGCCTGGCCTACTACGGGGGCGATGCGCCCAACGACAAGCGCTGCCGGGACTGCCAGGAGGCCGAGGACTGCCCGTTCTTCATCGAGCCCGAGCGCTTCCAGATGGACTACGATGTCACCATCGAGAAGCAGGACCTGTGCGTGTTCGCCGAGGAGGCCGACGTGAATGACAACTCGCAGGTCATCATCACCTACGAGTCCGGCAAGAGCGCGGTCTACACGGAGTGCCATTTCACGCCTGAGTACACCCGGGACTTCTGGCTCACCGGCGACGCGGGGAAGATGTACGCGCAGTACAACAACGAGTGCAACTTCGTGATCCGCAACAGGTATCGGCACACCGAGCACATTGATGAGTGGCATCCGCGCTCGACCGGCGGCGGGCACGGCGGGGGCGATCCGCTGATCCAGCAGGCCTTCCTGGACTGGGTGCGCGAGCCCGAGAGGATGGACGTGTCGATGGCGCTCGACGCGCGGCACGCCACGTGCGTGGGGGCGGCGGGGGAGAGATCGATCGAGACCGGGATGCCCGTGGAGATCCCTCCGCCGCCGGAGGTCAGCCTGCGATGAGCGGCGCCCTGACGGGGGCCGGGGTGGAGGCCGGGAGGTCGCTGGACCGACCTCGCGGAGTCTCGGCAGGCCGATCCCGCGACGTCGGCGAATAGCTGAGGGCGCGTGTGCCAACGGGCGGGAATGAGAATGCTGGGTGAGTTGTGGAGGTGCCCAGATGAACACGGAGAGGCGAGAGGCGGGCGAGATAGTGCATGGGGAGCGGCTGGAGCGGCGTGACTTCCTCCGTGGGCTGCTGGTCGCGGCCGTCGGCCTGCCCGTGGCCGGCGCCCTGCCGGGCGGCTGCGGGAGTCAGGGCCTGCTGGACAATGACCAGGGGCCGGGCGGTGACGGTCAGCCGGGGGGCGATCTCCAGGCCGGGGTGAAGGACACTCGGGAGACGCTGGTCGGGGTCATCACTGCCGCCACCGGTGGGGAGGCGGAGCTTGACGTGCAGACACTGCTGGATCAGCTCAACGCGCAGCTCGCGGCGGTCTGGCCGCTGATGGTCGCGGCGCCGGCAGCCGAGCTCCGGGCGAACGTTCCGATCGCCCTGCAGCCGGTGCTCGAGCGGCTCGACGGCCTGGAGGGCGTGACGGTGGGCTTCGAGGGCGACGCGCCGCAGATCACCCGGCAGCGTCTGGAGGAGGCCTGGGCCAGCGCGGATGAGCTGTCGGGAATCGACGCCGCCGCAGAGAGTTCCCCTGCTGACCAGGCGCGGTGGGTCTTCCTGCTGATGCTGTTGCTGCTGGTCCCGCCTCTGGACGATGAGACGGCGGGGACCTGCGCGAGCGGGGCGGTCAACGAGGCCCTCGCTGACCATGAGGAGAACCTCGCCGACGCCGCCGAGCTTTACGACATGCTGCACCCCGACGGCCCGGTGCCCTGCAGGCCCTGCCTGCTGGGCCACATCATGGGAGCGACTCTCGCTCTGGCCCTGTTCGTCTACCTGGGGATGGGCTCCCACGCCGCCAGCGAGGCCGGGCTGGTCTTCGGATTCGACTGGGTGGCGGCTCTGGTGCTGCTGGCAGCGCACGCGAACGTGTCGCTGCTGTAGGGAGCAGGGAGCTGGCGCGGGTCGGGCTGCCCGTGGGTGCGTCGTTTGTCGTCCGGCCAGCCAACGGCGGGCGGGAACGGAGGCCCGCCCCTCCAAACGGAACAGCAACGACGGCGGGCTAGGCAGCCCGCCACTCCGTACGACAGGAGGGCAACGGCGCACGGCAACGGCCGGGCGGGAACGGAGGCCCGCCGATCCAAACGGAACGACAATGACCGGGCGGGGGCGCCGGGTCTGGACGATGGATGCAGACACCGCGGGCGTCGGCTCCCCAGGGCAGAGGTCGTGGACGCATTCGGGCTCCAAGGAGATATGGCGGCGGGAGCGAAGCTGCCTCAGCGACGTCGCCGATGACCATCGGGAAAAGGAGCCGCCGCCATGGCCCAGAGACCGAACGTCCTGATTCTGTTCCTGGAGCAGCAGCGCGCCGACACCATCGGGGCACTGGGCAACCCGCACATCCAGACGCCCACCATGGACCGCCTGGTCCGAGAGGGCACCAGCTTCACCAGCACCTACTGCGCCTCTCCGGTGTGCATCGCCTCGCGCTGCTCGATGATCCTCTCGCAGTGGCCGCACCAGACCGACTGCACCACCAACTGCCCCATGCCCCAGGAGCGGACGTCCTTCATGGAGATCCTCCAGGACGCCGGCTATCAGACGCACGGTGTGGGGAAGATGCACTTCGCGCCCGAGAGTCGCAAGCTGTGGGGCTTCGACGCCCGTGACTACTCCGAGGAGGGCGGCTTCCGCGAGGACGACGACTTCTGCCGCTTCGTGCACGAGGCCGGCTACGACCACGTCTTCGAGATGATGGGCACGCGCAGCGAGTACTACTACATCCCCCAGCCCTCCATGCTCCCCGCTCGCCTGCACAACACCACCTGGGTGGCTGAGCGCTCCCTGGAGTTCCTGGAAAAGCGCGACCGAGACCGGCCCTTCCTGCTGTGGAGCAGCTTCATCAAGCCCCACCCGCCCTTCGAGTCCCCGGCGCCCTGGCACCGCCTCTACAAGCCCATCGACATGCCCATGCCGCACCTCCCGCCCGGCTACGAGACGCTGCAGAGCTACTGGAACCGGCGGCAGAATCGCTACAAGTACCGCGACCAGGGCTTCGACTGGAACCTCATCCGCACCATGCGCGCGGCCTACTACGGGTGCATCTCCTTCGTGGACTACCAGGCCGGGCGCATCCTGCAGCACCTGCGCGAGAGCGGCGAGCTGGACGACACCATCGTGATCTGGATCGCCGACCACGGGGAGCTGCTGGGGGACTTCGGCTCCTTCGGCAAGCGCTCGATGGTGGACGGGGCGGCGAACATTCCCCTGATGGTGCGCTACCCCGAGCGGTTCGAGGCCGGCGCGGTCTGCGACCGCGTGTGCAGCAACGTGGACGTGGCGCCCACGCTGCTGCATGCGTGTGGGCTGGACACCATCGACCAGCACGAGGGCGCGGACCTGGCGGAGCTGGCGGGCGGCGCGGAGCCCGAGCGGCCGGGGGTGCTGTGCCAGTACTCGCAGCGCGAGAGCGGCCTGTATGGGCTGGTGACCGATGACTTCAAGTACACCTACTCAGCGGCGGACGACCAGGAGTGGCTGTTCCGTCGCTGGCCGGGCGAGCCCGAGGAGCGCTCGCTGGCCGGCAACCAGGCCTACCTGCAGACGACCGCGGAGATGCGCGCGGCGCTGATCGAGTGGTTCCAGCGGGACGGGTACACGGAGGTGCTGGACGGGGACGAATGGCGCGTCTACCCGCCCGAGGAACGCCCCACGGTGGACGACAATCCCGACCACGGGCTGCTGTATCAGGAGGGCCGCGACTGGCGCGAGATGTTCCCGGAGGGCTATGGGCCGATCAGCATGCCGTAGGGGGCACGACGGGGGATGCCTCACCCCTCGGAGTTTGCGGTGCAAACTCCGCCTCCCCCTCTCCCTGGCGGCTTCGCCGCAGGCGGGAGAGGGGGACAACGGCAACGGCCGGCGGGCAAGGCTGCCCGCCGCTCCGTACGACATTTCGGCGGCGAGAGAGCGACAATGGCGGATGGGGCGCTCCGTTCCCCCTCCCGCCTGCGCCACGTCGTGTGTGGCGCCAGGGAGGGGGGTGGGCCGAGCGAAGCTCGGCTCGGGGGAGGGACGAGGAAAGGACTGACGCTCCGGTGACCTTCGACCTGGTCATACGCAACGGGACGGTGGTTGAGGGTACGGGCGCGGAGGGCTACGTGGCCGACGTGGGCATCGTCGGCGACCGCATCCACGCCATCGGCGACCTGTCGGCGGCTCAGGCGCGGGACGGCATCGACGCCGAGGGTCTCATCGTCGCGCCGGGCTTCGTGGATGTGCACACCCACGCCTGCAGCGAGATGGAGGGGGGGATCCTCAACATCCCGGAGGTGGAGAACCAGATCCGCCAGGGCGTGACTACGCTCATCGGCGGCAACTGCGGCGGCTCCCCGTGGCCCATCGGCGAGCACCTCGAGGCCGTGGCGGAGCTGCCCATCCGGCAGAACTACGGGCTGCTCGTCGGCATGGGCACGATCCGCGCCGAGGCCGAGGTGGGGAACGAGCCTGCGACGCCCGAGGAGATCGCGCGGATGCAGGAGCTGGCTGCCCGCGCCATGGCCGAGGGGGCCTTCGGCATGTCCACGGGGTACTTCCCGGACTTCGTGACCGCCGAGGAGATCACCCAGGTGGCCCGTCCCATCGCCGAGGCCGGCGGCGTCTACGCCACGCACATGCGCTCGGAGGCGGGGGGCCTGCTGGATGCTATCCGGGAGACCATCCGCATCGGCGAGGAGTCCGGCTGCCCGGTGCAGATCTCGCACATCAAGTGCTGGGGCGCCAAGGCCTGGGACTGGGCGGAGGAGGCGCTTGGGCTGATCGAGGAGGCGCGCGGGCGCGGGCTGGACATCACCGCCGACCGTTACCCCTACGTGGCCTCCTTCAGCGGCGTGGCGAACATGGTGCCGGCGGAGCTGCGCATCGAGGCCGCCGAGCGCGGCGGCATGGAGCACCTGCGCGATGAGGACCTGATCGATCGCGTCCGGGACGGGGCTGAGGGATTCATCGAGGAGGTCGGTGGGGCGCAGAACATCGTCTTCGCGCCGCTGGAGCCGATGCCGGAGATCGACGGGAAGACGCTTCAGGAGGTGGCCGAGGAGCGCGAGGAGGAGCCGTGGCGGACGGGGATGGAGCTGACCATCCGGGGTAAGGTCTCCTGCATCTTCTTCGTCATGCGGGAGGAGAACGTGCGGACATTCATGCGCCACCCGGCGGTCTTCGCCGCCTCGGACGGCCACCTGCGGGTGCCGGGCAAGGGCGTCTCGCATCCGCGCAACTACGGGACCTTCCCGCGATGGATCGGGCACTACGCCCGCGACGAGGGGCTGTTCACCGTGGAGGAGGTGGTGCGCAAGTGCACCTCGATACCGGCCGGCAAGCTCGGCCTGCACGAGCGCGGGGAGCTGGCGGCGCGGAAGATCGCGGACATCACCATCTTCGACTGGGATACGATCATCGACACGGCGACCTTCGAGGACCCGCATCGCTACCCGGAGGGCATCCCCCACGTGATCGTGGCCGGCACGCCCGCAGTCCGCGACGGCGAGGTCACCGACGCCACGCCCGGGCGGGCGCTGCGGCTGGGGCGATGAGGCGAGGGGGGGAACGAGCGTGTTGGGCTGGCCTCGCGCCTGTGGCGCTCGTGCGGCCCCTCCGACGGCAACGGGCGGCGCGGCACGCGTCCGCGCCCTACGACGAACGCCGCGTGCTGTCCGTTTGTCGTAT
>JAYENL010000200.1:0-7321 GCA_034722055.1 Armatimonadota bacterium | reverse complement strand
CATGCCCTACAGCCCGCCCCTGGAGGACGCCTGCATCCCGCAGCCGAGCGACATCGCCGAGACGATCCGGGAGATGGTGCGCGGGTAGCACATGCCGGCGGATCCGCGGCGGTGAGGCAGCAGTCGGGCGGGGCCTCCCCCCGACCCGTGCCAAGCTCGGGTCACGCCCCTCCCTGGCGCCACAGACGACGTGGCGCAGGCGGGAGGGGGGAAGGGGGCGCACAGCGTTCCGGTCGTCGGAGGGGCGCAGGCGGGAGGGGGGTGGGGGGCGCACAGCGTTCCGGTCGTCGGAGGGGCCGTCCTGAGGGCGGCTGCGGAGCAGCCGCACGAAGTCGGCCCCAGGTCCTGCGAAGCGGTGGAGCCCTCCCGCGTAGGTCGGGCTTCCAGCCCGACAACGACGGGGCGGGAACGTAGTCCCGCCCCTCCAAACGCAACGGCAGATAACGGCAGACAGAGGCAGACAGCATCAGATGGCGAGCGAGATGCCGAACGGCAACGGCAGGCGTTCGGAGGGACGGGTCTTCAGACCCGTCCGCCGTTTGCCGTTCTCCCCCTCCGGGGCGGAGCGGGGAACGGCGGGCCGGACAGTGGTCCGGCCCCTCCATGGGGCACGGCTCCTAGGCTCGGGCCGGAACGGAGGCCCGGCCGTCCGAACGGCACGGCAACAGCCAACGACCAGGCGGCAACGTAGTCCCGCCCCTCCAAACGGCTGGCAACGACGCCGTGCTTCCCCCCTCATCCGAAACGGAGACGGGGGACGCCCGACGCAGTCGGGCAGGGGGTGAGGCCGCCGTTTGCCGTCGCTCGTAGCCCGTCGCTCGTCGCTCGTAGCCACAACCCAAAGCGAGGTCCCACAGATGCCTGACACCATCCGCTGCGCCGTCATCGGCTACGGTCCCATGCACAACTTCGGCTGGGCGCACTGCGCCTGGATCGATCATACCCCCGAGCTGCAGCTCATCGGCGTCTGCGACATCGACCCCGCCCGCACCGCGGCGGCCAGGGAGGACTGGCCGGGCATCGCCACGTGGAGCTCCACCGGGGCGATGTACGAGCAGGCCGAGATCGATCTGGTCTCGATCGTCACGCCTCACTTCACGCACTGCCCGCTGGCGCTGGAGGCCTTCGAGGCCGGCAAGCACGTGGTGGTGGAGAAGGCCATGTGCCTGAACGTGGAGGAGGCGACGGCGATGATCGAGGCCGCGGAGGCGGCCGGGAGGACGCTGGCCGTCCATCACAACCGGCGCCACGATGGCAACTACCGGCGCATCAAGCAGCTCGTGGAGGACGGCCAGATCGGCGAGGTCTTCCAGATCGACCTGCAGGCCGGCGGCTACCGCGACCCCCGGCACGGGTGGTACACCGAGAAGGCCAAGGGCGGCGGGGCGTTCTACTTCTGGGGCCCGCACGCGGTGGACTGGGTGCTGAACCTGGTAGGCGAGCGGATGACCGGTGTCACCGGCTTCTTCTACAAGCTCGTCTGGGATCACGTGGACATCGCCGACCATGTGCGGGCGCTGATCCGCCTCGAGGGCGGCTGCGTCGCGGACGTCACCTACTCGCACATCAACGCCGCGCCGCGGCCTCTGTGGCGGATCCTCGGGACCGAGGGGGCCATCATCGACACGGGTGCCGGCGCCACGAAGGGCTACGAGCACACCATCTCCACGCCGCCTCAGGGCTCCGTGAAGCTCATCCGCATCTCCGACGACGGCCACAGGCGTCAGGAGATGGAGGTGCCCAATCTCAGCAATGACTGGGACAGCTACTGGCAGGACCTCGCCGACCACCTGCTGCGCGGCGCGCCGGTCCCCGTATCCGGCCACGAGGGCCGGCGCACCATCGCGGTCTTCGAGGCCGCCGAGAGGTCATCACACAGCGGCGTGACTGAGTCCGTGCCCTTCGAGTAGTGTCATCCAGGTCAAGGTTTGCTCAATTCGGCCGCGACTGGAGGACACTTCGGCCGCTCACGGAATTACTCCGTGAGGCGCTGTCCGCATCCTGACAGTGGAGGTGGCAGTTTATGCCGACCGCCAAGGACCTCATGACCACCGACGTGGTGACCATCGACGGGAACGCGACGGTGCGGGAGGCCATTCACACCATGAAGGCCGAGGGGGTGCGCTGCCTGATTGTCGATCGGCGAGGCCCGGAGGACGCCTACGGGATCGTGACTCAGCGCGACGTCGTCTACGCAGTGGCCGCCTGGGACCGCGACCCGGAGGAGGTCCAGGTCCACGAGATCATGACCAAGCCACTGGTGGTGATCAACAAGGACCTCGACATCCGGCACGTCGCGCGGCTGCTGGCCAACGTGGGGCTGTCCCGCGCGCCGGTCATCTTCGACGAGAAGCTGCAGGGCATCGTCTCGGTCACGGACATCATCAACGCCATGTAACGGCACCTCCACTGCGATACCGATCACAGCACCTCCGCGGCACTCTGACCACCAACCGGCGAGGCGCGACCCGCACGCCGGCGGGTGTATGGTGTCTCCACCTTCGCGGCGGCAATCTCGCCCTGGCCGCGGCAGAGGGCTCTGCCGAAGGCTGGACGTATGCACCTGCCACGCCTCCTCCCGGACAAGGTGTCGCCCAGCCGGTGGAGGAATGGCGCCTCGGGAGGGAGCGATCACTCATGGCAGAGGGGAGCATGGTGATGATCTGGCTGCTTATCGTGCTGATGGCCTGCTCGGGGCTGGCGCTGGCGCAGGAGGAGGTCGGCGAGCGGCCCTACGAGATGGTGCGCGCCGGCCGCACCGAGGACCACCATCCGCCGCTGATCGACTTCGAGGACCTCAGCGGCTGGACGGTCGAGACGCAGAGCTCGGAGGCGACCTTCGAGCGCTCCCGGGAGCGACTCCTGTGGGGTGAGTACGTCGGCAAGCTCACCTACCGGGGCACCGACGAGTCGCCGCTGATCGAGCTGGTGCCGCCGGAGCCCGTCGAGATCGACGAGCCCTTCGATGCCGTGACCCTGTGGGTCTACGGCAACAACTGGGCCTTCGCCTCCGACCCCTCCACGCCGCAGGTGAGCATCGACGCGGTCTTCGAGGACCCCGAGGGTGAGGAGTTCGGCGTCAACCTCACCCGCGTCCGGTGGAAGGAGTGGTTCATGCCCCATCGGCGGTTGACTGAGGAGCAGATCCAGCGCGTCGCCGACGGCGCGCGCTTCAAGCGCCTCGTCATCCGCGGCGGGCATAACGAGGACGACCGCGTTATCTACCTCGACAACCTGGTAGTCTTCACCGAGCAGTTCCCGGAGCTGCAGTTCGATCCGCGACCGGCGCGGGGCATCGAGATGTTCCCCGGCCAGGGCACCGGCACCAACACCGGCCCCGGCACGCTGCCCTTCCCCACCCGCGAGGAGACCATCCTGCCGCCCAACCTCACCGACGACTTCACCACCTCCCTGGCCCGCCAGGCCGACGCCTGGCTCTTCACCTACGAGGGCGCCGACGGCGTGCTGACCTACCGGCTGGAGCCTCAGACCGGCACCTGGAGCGATGTCACCGCGCAGTGGGAGGGCCGGGGGGAGGCCTTCCGGCCGCTGGTGGAGGGCGGCGTCTACCTGGAGACCGATGACGGGCCCGCGATGCCCGAGAGCGCGGAGCTGCTGTCCGCTGAGGCCGAGGGCGATGAGGTGACCACCCGGTGGCGCGTGGCGGCCGGCGACGTCTCTGCCGAGGTCCAGTACACCTTCCGCCTCTGGGCCAAGTCGCTGGTCATCGACACCATCTGCCGCGGCGGCGCGGTCGGTGAGGTCCGCTACGGGCACGCCGAGGGCCTGGCGCAGCCCCGGCTGGTGACGAACCCCTACTACACCTACCGAGGGACGCGCCCGGCCGTCGCCGTCTCCGGGCCGCCCGACGAGCCGCTGTTCGTCACAGGCAACACCGACTGGTATCTCTCCAACAGCTCGTTGCCCTTCGCCGAGAACGACGTTGACGAGGGCCGCACCTTCTACCAGGGCGGCACCCGCTACACCCCCAGGACCGATGGGACGCGCAATGACTGCTACGAGCGCTTCTTCGTGACGGTCTCCCCCCGCTACGAGGAGATGCTGCCCATCATCCCCAACCCCCGCTCGCAGTGGTTCGAGGTCACCGGCACCCGCGTCTGGCGGGCCCACGGCGCCGGCGACCGCGAGCGGGACAAGGCCTTCTGGCGCAACGTGCACCGCCACGGCATGACCGAGGTCGTGGTCACCGACCACGAGACCATGTGGCGGGATGGCGGGGAGAGCTTCACCTTCAGGACCAAGGCCGCGCCGGGCAAGGGCGGCGATGAGGGCGCCTACGAGTACGCTCGCGTGATGCAGGATGAGCTGGGCTTCGTCTACGGACCTTACAACAACTTCACCGACTACGCAGCGGTGAACCAGTACTTCACCATGGACAACGTCATCCGCACGCCCGACAATCAGCTTCAGCGTGCCTGGCCCCGCTGCTACGCGCCAAAGCCCCAGCGGGCGGTGGAGTTCTGCGAGATGCTGGCCCCGCGGATCGAGGAGAAATTCCACTTCTCCACCGCCTACTGCGACGTGCATACCGCGGTGGCTCCGTGGCACCGCGAGGACTACGACTATCGCGTCCCCGGCGCGGGGACCTTCGGCGCCACCTTCTACAACTACGGCGAGATCATGCTGCTGCAGAAGGCCGCCTGGGACGGCCCGGTCTACTCCGAGGGCGGCATGCACTGGATGTACGTGGGACTCACCGACGGCAACTACGGTCAGGACCAGCCCTACGACCCGGCCAACAACCCCTGGCTGGTGGACTTCGACCTGCGCCGCATGCACAACCGCTGCACCAGCTTCGGCATGGGCAACACCGGGATGTTCTTCGGCAGGCACCAGAGCCTGGGCCGCACGCGCCAGGAGGTGGACGCCTCCATCGACCGCTTCCTCGCCGCCACCGTGGCCTTCGGACACACCGGCTTCCTGACCTTCGAGGGCGGCTACGACAAGGCCCTGCGCAGCTACTACATGCTCCAGCAGCTTCACTCCCGCTACGCGCAGGCCGAGCCCACCCAGGTCCTCTACGCCAACGCCGACGGCGAGCTGCTGCCCACCACGGAGGCCGTCGCCACCGGCGCCTACCGCCGCTCTCAGGTGGTCACGCGCTACGACGACGGCACCGTCACGGCGGCGAACGGCTCACGGACCGAGCGCATGCGGGTGACGGCCTTCGGCCGCGACATCGACCTGCCGCCCAACGGCTACGCGGGATGGACCGACGAGGGGGACGTCGAGGTGCGCTCGGCCGAGGTGGATGGTCATCGCACCGACTACGCGGCCACGCCCGCCTACCTGTTCGTTGACGGCCGCGGCCGCTTCACGCGCTTCGAGCGCGCCGCCGGCAATGGCATCGGCATCTGCCGCATCCTCGGCGACGGCCGCTACGAGGTCATCCCCTACCAGGGGGCCGAGTGCGGCTTCGACATCCAGGCCTCCGAGGCCGTGGCGCTGGACGCCGACCGGAACGAGCTCGGCCCGGCCGAGGTCCGGCGGGCGCGAGGGCTGACCTACGTCATGCCAGTCGAGGGTGCCTTCAGCTACGTGCTCAGCGGAGGCCCGATCGAGGAGCCGGAGCTGGCCTGCGACCGAGCACGCGTCATCGCGGGAGAGACTGTCACGGTCCGCGGCGAGCAGGTCCACGAGGTGGCCATCCCCGCTGATGCCGAGGAGGGCGATCGTGTCTGGCAGCAGCGTGAGGGCCGGTGGATCGACTTCACCGTGGCGCCGCTGGCCCGGGCCCAGGTCGCGCTGGACGGCAACACGCTCAACGTCACCCTGGAGAGCAACCTCGCAGAGGCGGAGGAGTTCGCCGTCAGCCTTCGGGACGAGACCAGGCGGCTGGCCCTGCAGCCCGGCGAGCCCACCGTGGTCGGCTTCGACCTGGGGGTGCCCGAGCGCGAGGACGCCGAGATGCTGGTCGTTGAGCTGAGCGCGGCCGGCCTCACGGACACGGTGGAGCGCGGCATGCAGGTCATCCGCGAGCCCCTGGAGCTTGTGCCCATGCCCGCACAGTGGCGCGCCGGCATGAGGCTGCGGGGCGAGGAGGAGACCACGGACTTCGGCGAGACTCGCGCGCACGCGCACGCGGGTGAGCAGAGCTGCGGCGGCGAGACAAAGGATGGGCTGCGGATGCACCCGCCCTGGGTCGGCGCCACGGGCTACACCTGGGTGCAGTGGCCGGAGGTGACGTTGCCGGAGGAGCCGCCTGCGGCCATGCGGGCGTGGGTCGGCAAGGGCGATGGCAGCGACCCCGGCGACGGTATCCTCTACAAGCTGGTGGCGGTCGATGAGGATGGCACCGAGACCGTCATCGGCGAGCGGACGGTCCTCGAGCACGAGTGGCTGGAGATCGAGGGCAACCTCTCGCCATGGGCGGGACAGACGATCGCGCCCAAGCTGATCGTGGACCCTGGCCCCGACGACGACACCAGCGGCGACTGGGCCTGCGCGGCGGACGTGCGCATCGAGTCCCTGGAGCCGGTGCTCAACCGCGTCCTGGAGGGCAGTGGCGCGGCCTACAGGCGGGAGCCGGGGCCCTACATGGTCGAGGGTCTCAGCGTCGAGGACCTCCGTTCGGCCCGCCGGGGATGGCTGCACTACGATGGCATGGGCCTGTCGGGAACCGGGGACGAGTACGGATCGTTCGCGGTCCTCAACACCGTGGAGCTGGGCAACATGGCACCCGCCGGCGGCAATGAGACCGAGAACGTGTGGGCGGAGAATGTCTCGGTGCCGCTCACGCAGGAGGCCATCGACAGCCTGGGCTTCCGCAATCGATTCGTCCTCAAGAACCCCCGCCGGGACTACTTCAAGGTGCGGCGCTTCTGGATCGAGCTGGAGCTGGCCGACGGCCGCAAGGCCTCATCGCAGATCTCCACCGCCACCTTCACGCAGCCCCCCGGCTGGCGCTATGCCGAGGGCATCGGCATCCCGTTCGAGGAAGACATCACCGTGGACATCTGGTTCGACCGCTGAGCGGTGGTGGGAGCCGGCCCCGCCACTGACGCCTTCGTTGCCCGCAGTCCTGATGTCGCATGGAGGGGCCGGACTACTGTCCGGCTTCGCCGTGCGATTGCCGTGCCGTTTGGAGGGGCGGGCCTCCGTTCCCGCCCGGTCGTTATCGGCCTCACCCCCCTGCCCGACTGCGTCGGGCATCCCCCCTCTCCGTTCCGGATGCTTACCTTTACGCACATCGTGGCGAGTGGCGATTCGCTGTCTGCCGTCCGGAGAGGCCGCCTGAGGCTCCAGCGTTGTTTGCTGCAGCCGAAGCCGGCCCGGCCGTTGGCCGTCCAGGCCACCGATT
>JAYENL010000199.1:0-29603 GCA_034722055.1 Armatimonadota bacterium | reverse complement strand
GCTCCGAACGACGCACGACAAACGGCCGGGCGGGCAGGGAAGCCCGCCCCTCCGCACGACAACGGCCGACGCCGTTCGGTTCGGAGGGACGCATCTTCAGATGCGTCCAGCCGTTCCGCGATTGCCGTCCTCAGCCGAACCACACGCCGTAGCGGCGGTACATGTCGTTGATGAGGCTCACCGAGCCCCACACCACGCCGGCGGTGAAGAAGTGCCCGATGACCAGACCCAGAAAGAACGGAATCGCCCGGCGGTACGATCCCATGCCGCCGATGCGCAGGATGAGGCTCTTGAGGACCCAGATGATAAAGAACGGGCCCCAGATCGGCGTGGCGTAGGACATGACCATCACGAAGCCCAGTGGGTGGAGGGGAAAGCGCAGGAAGATGGTGCGCAGCACCACCAGGATGATGGTGATGACGAAGCCGGAGATGCCGGCGCCGGTGCGGCTCCAGTCCGTGACCTTGTGGGCCTCCACATGGGCCGACAGGGCGTCCCACGCCTGGGCGGCCGCGCGGACTCTGGCGCCGCCCTGCGTCGTCCCGCCCTCCAGGACATTGGCGCCGAAGCTGTAGTAGACGTTGAGGTGGATGACGTAGGCGCCGACCAGGCCGATGAGCAGCGCCGCGAGCATCCAGTAGACCATGCTGCGCTGGCGGATGCCGGCGTCCCGGGCGATGCGGAAGCCCTCCATCTGATACGCGCTCATCGACGGGAAGTAGCCCCGCGACAGCCAGTAGTGCATCCCCAGCGCGCCGATGTTCCGCCAGCTCGAGCCGCGCTGAAAGACCTTCGACCCGCCGACGTTGAAGAGCATCTCCCAGGCCTGCATGATCGGGAACAGCCACACCAGCGCCGCCCCCGCCTCGGCCCGCGCCCGGGCGTAGACCACCGCGAAGAGCAGGCAGACGCCGAAGTAGATCAGCGCCACCCACAGCCACAGTCCGCTCATCACGCCGAAGACCATCATGCCCACGAAGCCCAGGATGCCGGCGATGACTGCGGTGCGGTAGCTGAAGGGCTCGTCGCTGTCATCGATCTCGGAGGTGCCCGTGAAGGCCTTCTTGAGCACCGCGGCGATGTGGTGCCGGCCCACCCAGATCAGCACCAGTCCGAATGCCAGGTAGCCTCCCCAGGCGTGCTGGCGCTCGAAGGGGAAGCCGGAGATGTCGTAGCCCATGGCGATCTGGGCCACGTTCGCGAGGCGCATCAGGATTGCGAAGACCCACACCGACAGCAGGATGTCGGCGGGCACCAGGTAGCCGATGCCGAAGTTCTCCGGCCGCCAGGCGATCGAGAGCCCGCCCATTCCCGACCACGGCCGCTCCGTGAACAGCGCCCCGATCTGGAAGTACTTCCCCAGCGCCGGCACCGCCGGGTTCCAGGCATTGAGCATGTTCATGAAGTTGTAGATGGCCGCCAGCCCAAAGCCCATCCACATGATGGGGTTGCGCAGAAAGCCCCCGGCCACGCGGTGCCCGGTCTGGTCGGCCATGTCCAGCACCAGGCGCACGATCGGGAAGGTCAGATGCTCCTTCTCGATCCACTGGCGGCGGAAGATGAGCATGAGGGCGTACATCGTCACGTAGGTGGCCAGCAGAAACAGCGTCCACCCTGCCAGCGGCGTCACCCACGCCCGCCACGGCACCAGCCCGGTCTCGCTGCCCTCGTACATGCTCTGGATGACGTCCCGGCTGGGCGACACCCAGCCGGGGACGTCCTCCACCAGCACCTCGTAGTTGTTCTCGACGCCCGCGAAGTAGTAGGGCACCGTCACCTGAGGCAGGATCTGCCGCACCACCCCCACGGAGGGCATGGACACCGCGATCACCAGGAAGGAGTAGACCAGCAGCACCTGGTGCTCGGGCATATGAAATATCCGGGGCAGCCGCTGCAGCAGTGGGCCCAGGAAGGTGAGGATCAGCACCGCGGCGATGGCCGGGATGACGGGCACGCTCTCCCCGATCTGCGCGCCCAGGGCGATCAGCCCGGCCTGCTGCATCCAGAACAGCGAGATGACGAAGAACCCCACAGACAGGATCGCCGCCCGCAGAGTGACGCCATGTGCCTCCTCCAGCGCCTTCTCGTCTCTGCTCCGGAACTGCGGCTGCACGTCCTTTGCCATCACCAGCGCCTCCAGGAGCCTTCCGCCCGCGGGTCCATCCGCTCAAGTGCAGGGCCGCCGGAACTCCCATCACGCTCCGGCAGCCGGGAGGTATTATAGCAGCGTCGGCGGAATGCGTATAGCCCTGCACGGCAGCGGCCAGGGGAACGAGAGCAGCAGAGGCGACGGCGCCAGCGGCGTCCTCGTCTCACGAAGTGAGGGATGATCCATGAGCCGACCGGTCCTGTGTGGCATCGTCATGGCACTGGTAGCGCTGGCACCGGCCGCGGGGGATGTCACGCTGGTGCGCGACGGCGAGCCGGTGGCGACCATCGTGCATCTGGGCCAGCCCGGCTGCGATGAGGCCGCCGATGAGCTGCAGCGCTACATCCACGCCATCAGCGGCGCGGTGCTGGAGATCCGCCGGATGTCGCCGCAGGAGATGGAGACCGCCTACTTCGAGGGCCGGCAGCTCCTGGCGGTTGCCGTCGGCGAGCAGACCGCCCGGCAGTTCGGCCTGGACGTCCCGCCGCTGCAGGCCAACGGCTTCCACCAGATGTGCGACGGGGCCGGCCTGCTGGGCGTGCTGGGCAAGGACCCCGAGGGCCTCCTCTACGGCGTCTACGACCTCCTGGAGCAGCTCGGCGTCCGCTGGTACATGCCCACCGAGCTGGGCGAGCACGTCCCCACGCGGGAGACGATCCGGGTAGGGTGGCTGCAGAACACTGAGAGCCCGGACTTCATCCTCCGCAGCATGTGGCTGGCCTACAGCGGCCGTCCCGAGGAGGTGCGCAACGCCTACGCCACCTGGCAGCGGCGCAATAAGATGGGCGGCGTCCGCGCCTCCATGGGCCACAACCTGGCGCGGATCATCCCGCCGGAGAGGTACGCCGAGACCCACCCGGAGTACTTCCCGCTCATCGACGGGGAGCGCATGATCCCCACCGAGGGCCACAGCTGGCAGCCCTGCACCTCCAACGAGGACGTCATCCGCATCGCCGCCGAGGCCGCCCGCCGGGCCTTCGACGAGAGCCCCGACCTGTGGTCCTACTCCCTCTCGCCCAACGACGGCTGGGGCGGATGGTGCGAGTGCGAGGCGTGCGTGGCCCAGGACCCGCCCGAGTTCCGCGGCAACCCCAGGCACGGGAAGGGCCGCCGCATGCTGGTCTTCGCCAACCGCGTCGCCGAGCTGCTGGAGCAGACGCACCCGGACAGGCACGTCTGCTTCTACGCCTACGCGCCGACCGCCGAGCCGCCCACCGACCTGCAGGCCCACCCGCAGGTGGCCGTGGCGGTGGCGCACTACGGCGGCGTCTCCGACAAGCTGCGGCCCATCACCGACCCGGACTCCCCGCGCAACCCCGGCTACATCCCCATCGTGGAGGGCTGGGCGGAGGTCACTGATACCATCTTCGCGCGGGAGTACTACACGGGGCTGCTGGACGAGATGGACGGGCTGGCGCGCGTGGCCGCCGCCTGGGCGCTGGCCGAGGACATCCCCTGGTACCGCGACCATAACGTGGTGGGCATCAGCTCCGAGGCCCTGGCGATGTGGGGCACCTGCGGGCTGAACTTCTACCTGGCCGGCAGGCTCATGTGGGACGCCGACGCGGACGTGGAGGCCATCCTCGACGACTACTTCGAGGGCATGTACGGGCTGGCGGCGCAGCCCATGCGGGAGTACTTCGAGACTCTGCGCGACATCGCCCGGGAGCGCTACCTCAAGAGCAAGCTGTTCACCGAGGAGGACTTCCCGCCGTTGCGCGCGCTGCTCGACGAGGCCATGGGCATGGCCGAGACCGACAAGCAGCGGGGGCGCATCCAGCTCGCCATCGATCACTTCGAGTACGTGCAGCTTCTGCGCCAGATGCAGCTCACAGGCAGCGAGGAGGCCATCGCAGCGCTGGACGAGTTCGTGGTGGAGCACCCGGACACCTGGGGCTTCGACCAGACCCTGCACCGGCGGTCGATCAAGGCCCCGCGGCAGACCACGATCCCCCGCGACCTGCGCTACGACGGCCCTCCGGTGATCCGCGCATCCGACGGCGAGGTCCCCGCCGAGGCACTGGAGCGCGCGCCGGCCGTCCGCCACGGCGCGGTCTACCTGATCCTCCCTGAGCCGGGCGCGCCGTTCGCGGCCACCATCGCGCCGCGCAAGCTGGGCCGCTATCTCGACCCCACCGCCGTCTCACTCCTAGGCCCCGACGGGGAGGAGGTCGCGTCCGCCACCGTCGGCCCGCTCGCGGAGGACACGCTGACCGTGGACTCGGCCGCTGACGGGACCTATCAGCTCCTGGTCAATGCAGGAGCCAACGCCGCTCGGGTCACCTGCGACGCCGCCGGCTTCGTGCTGGCGGGCCGCGACCAGAGCTTTGTCGGCGCCACGCCCCGGATGTACTTCCTGCCCGATCCCGACGCCGACCAGGTGGCCGTGATCATGGACACCGACGCGCCGGGCGAGACCGCGGCGCTGACCGTCTTCGGGCCCGACGGCGAGGAGCTGGGGGCCGGGCACACGGGCGAGGACGAGACGGTGCGGCTCACCATCGAGCCGAGCGCGGAACGGCCGCTGTCGCTGCAGGCGAGCGAGGCCCCGGAGGGCTACCTCGAGGACGTGCGCGTCGAGCTGCGCGGCGCTCTGCCCTACCTCGCCACGCACCCGGCCCGGCTGGTGCGCCTCGCCCAGTGACCGCACGGATTCCGGGGGCCCGGGAAGGAATCCCGGCGGCGGGCGCCCAAAGTATGCGCAGCCACGCAGCCGGAAGCCGCGACACTCCTTCCCAGGTGGAATCACATGACCGATTCGTTCGACCTTCCGCTGGTGTGCGTTGAGGCCCCGACTCTCGCCGAGGGCTGGGAGCGGGCCGTCATCGAGTGCTGGGAGCGGGGCGCCTCCATCCCCACCCAGTACGATCGGGAGGGCGACCCGCCCAGCCGCGACGTCTCGGTGGCGCTTGCCGTCCGCGATCCCTTCGCCGAGCCGCGCATCCACCGCGCCCTGCCCGGCGGCATCTACGATCTGGAGGTCTACCGCCAGGAGGTCGTCTACGGCATCCACGACCACTGGATCGACCCCGAGGCCGGCAAGTGGCAGTACACCTACCACGAGCGCCTGGAGGCCTACTCCCTCCCCGACGGCCGCGTCGTCAACCAGCTTGACTACGTGGTCGATGCCCTCGCTGGAGCTCCGCACACCCGCCGGGCGCAGGCGGTCATCTGGAAGTGTTGGGAGGACGCCGGCATCGATGACCCGGCCTGCCTCCAGCGCATGTGGTTCCGGGTCTTCGACGACCGCCTGGTCATGGCCTGTCACATGCGCAGCAACGATGCATTCAAGGCCTCCTACATGAACATGTACGCATTCACCGAGGTGCAGCGCCTCGTCGCCGAGCGACTCTCGGAGCGTCTGGGGCGCCAGATCCACGTGGGCCAGTACAACCACATGGTGGACTCCTTCCACATCTACGGCTCCTACTTCGAGGAGATGGAGGCCTTCCTGGAGACCGTCGAGCAGCGGAGCTGGGAGGAGCGCACCTGGACCATGGCCCAGATGGAGCCGGTCATCGAGGAGGCCCGGGAGCGCATCGAGAAGCACCTCGAACGGGAGCGGGAGCAAGGCAAGCTGGACTGAGAGGCGTGAGCTGTCGATGACGCCGGCGGTCCACATAGATAGCCAGCGCATCGCCGACTTCTGTGAAAGTACCGGATCCGGCGCCTGTCCGTATTCGGCTCGATCCTCAGCAACGACTTCGGGCCCGAGAGCGATGTGGATGTCCTGGTGGAGTTCGAGTCCGGCCACGAGCCGGGTCTGTTCGGCATCGTTCGCATGGAGGACGAGCTGAGCGCGATCATGGGCCGCGAGGTCGATCTGCGGACGCCGGAGGACCTCAGCCCTCACTTCCGCGAACGGGTGCTGGCGGAGGCCGTCGTCCAATATGATCGGTAGGATCGCACCTGTCGCAGCATCGTGCAGGCGAGTGCGGCGGCACTACCAGCTCGCAGCGTCTCTCCTGCTCGTCGTACTCACCGCGGGCGGCGTGGCGGCTCAGGACTGGGACCGCGACCCGGTGGCGCGCTGGCTCAACGAGCACTCCCTGGAGCTCATCGGCGCCACGAGCGCAGCCATGCTGCTGTCGGGCGACGATGAGACTACCGACGGTGGCGAGCGCGCGCTTGACGCCGCCGTCGTCTCGGCCGCCGCCGCCGGGGCGCTCAAGGCGGTGGTGGACGAGTCTCGGCCCCGCGAGCCGTCGGCGGACGACGGCTTCCCCAGCGGCCACACGGCGATAGCCTTCGGCTTTGCGCGGGCGATCACCGAGTGGCGATCCGATGGCTGGCCGGCCTTCTACGGCTTCGCCTCAGCGGTGGGCTGGGCGCGGGTGGAGGAGGGCTATCACGATCTCGACCAGGTCCTCGCCGGCGCCGCGCTCGGCCTCCTCGTGGCCGATCGCTCCCTGGGCAGCGGCGGCTTGCTGCTCCGCTCCTCGGACCGGCCGGCCCGCTCCCTCATCGCAGGCGACACCGATTTCATCCACGGCGGCGAGGCGCTGAGCTGGAGCCTGTGGGCCGTCGAATGGTAGTCGCTTCACCGCCGCGCTGCGAAAAAGTTCGGAGGAGGCGTTGACAAGTGGAGACTGCGTTGCTATAGTAGCCGCGTAGGACGTAGTTCCTCGGTGGGTCCTTTCCGAGTCTTGGCGCTGTCTACCGCGCTTTTTCCCTTGCATGCCGCGCCGGTCCTCAACAGTTGCGTATCTGGCGGAGCCGGCCAGTGAACGTTCAACGCAGACCGGTCGCACCCGCCTCTGATACAGCCGACGTCAGCCGTTGAGACCCCGTGTTTCAGGCCAGCACCGACTCGGGACTTGACAGCATGAGCCGAGCAGCACGTCTGACGCAACTGCCCTCCCAGCAGGAGAGAGTGCTCGTACTGGACTTCGGCGCGCAGTACGTCCAGCTCATCGTGCGCCGCATCCGGGAGCACAACGTGTACGCCGAGATCGCCCCCTGCGACACGCCGGCGGAGGAGCTGTTAGCCCTCAACCCAGCCGCCCTGGTGCTCTCCGGAGGGCCCTCCAGCGTCTACGAGGAGGGCGCGCCCGAGTACGACCCGGCTATCTTCGAGTGCGGGGTGCCGGTGCTGGGAATCTGTTACGGATGCCAGCTCATGGCTCACGCGCTGGGCGGGAAGGTCCGCCCCGGCGAGCACCGCGAGTTCGGCCGCACGGAGCTGGAGGTCGTGGATCCGGACGTGCTGATGGCGGGCGTTCCGCGGCACACAACCTGCTGGATGAGCCACGGCGACCGCGTGGAGGAGGTCCCGGAGGGCTTCCGCCTGCTGGCCAGGACCGGGGACAGCCCGGTGGCGGCGATGGCGGACCCCGACCGCGGGCTCTGCGCGGTGCAGTTCCATCCCGAGGTGCAGCACACGCCGGAGGGCTCGCTGATCCTGCGCAACTTCCTGTATGACATCGCCGGCTGCCAGGGCACCTGGCGCACCCAGTCCTTCATCGAGCAGGCGGTGGCGGAGATTCGGGAGCGTGTCGGCGACGAGCGGGTGCTGTGCACCGTCTCCGGCGGCGTGGACTCCTCGGTGGTCGCCATGCTCATGGACCGCGCCGTCGGCGATCAGCTCACCTGCATGTTCATCGACCACGGGCTGCTGCGCAAGAACGAGGCGGAGGAGGTCATCGAGACCTTCCGGCCCCGGCTGGGCGACCGCTTCGTCTTCGTGGACGCGTCGGAGACCTTCCTGGGGAGGCTCCGGGGGGTCGATGATCCCGAGCGCAAGCGGGCCATCATCGGCGAGACCTTCATCCGCACCTTCGAGAGAGAGTCCGAGAGGCTGGGGGACTTCAAGTTCATCTCGCACGGGACCCTCTATCCCGACGTCATCGAGAGCGGCGGCGACGAGACCGCCACCATTAAGACCCATCATAACGTCGGCGGCCTGCCCGAGGAGATGCGCTTCGTTGAGAACATCGAGCCCCTCCGGTCCCTGTTCAAGGACGAGGTGCGGCGGGTGGGGCTGGAGCTGGGACTGCCTGAGAGCATCGTCTGGCGCCAGCCCTTCCCGGGGCCGGGGCTGGCGGTGCGGATCATCGGGGCGGTGACGCCGGAGCGGCTGGAGATGGTGCGGGAGGCCGACGCCATCCTCCGGGAGGAGATCGACGCCGCCGGCGTGGACGGCCTGGCCCAGTGGTTCGCGGTCCTGGCCACCATGCGCAGCGTGGGCGTGATGGGCGATGGCCGCACCTATGAGCACCCGATCATCCTGCGCGTCGTGACCACCGACGACTTCATGACCGCCGACTGGGCGGACCTGCCCCACGACCTGCTGGGGCGCATCTCCAACCGCATCGTCAACGAGGTCCGTGGGGTCAACCGGGTGGTCTATGATATCACCTCCAAGCCGCCGGGAACCATCGAGTGGGAGTAGCATGACCACCACCCATTCGCCCCGCGAGGACATCGCCGAGGTCATCGCCACGGAGGCCGAGATCCGCGATGCCGTGGAGCGACTGGCGGGCGAGCTGACCGAGGACGTGGGTGAGCTGTCGCCCATCCTGGTGGGCGTGCTCAACGGCGCCTTCGTCTTCCTGGCGGACCTGGTCAGGCGGCTGGACTTCCCGCTGGAGATCGACTTCATGAACGCCTCCAGCTACGGGGAGGGCACCGTCAGCGAGGGGCTCGAGATCCAGACCGACCTCAGCCTCGATGTTGAGGGCAGGCACGTGGTGCTCGTGGACGACATTCTCGACACCGGCCAGACGCTGCAGGGGCTGGTGCGACACGTGACCGGGCGCGGTGCGGCCAGCGTTCGCACCTGCTGCCTGCTTGACAAGCCCGCACGCCGGACGGTTGACTTCGAGGCCGACTACGTGGGGATCGAGATCCCCGACCGCTTCGTGGTCGGCTACGGACTGGACTTTGCCCAGCGACACCGCAATCTCCCGTTCATCGGGGTCCTCCGCCCGGAACTGTATCAATCCCAATGAGGCGTGGCCGCAGCGGCGCGTCGCGAGGTGCGATGTACAGATGCTCGATCTTGCTGAACTGAAAGAGAAGACCGTCCAGGAGCTCCGGGACATGGCCGACGACCTCGGCGTCAATAAAACCTCGGGGCTGAAGAAGCACGACCTGTGCCTGAAGATACTCGTGGCGCAGAGCGAGGAGAACGGCCATCGCCACGGCTACGGGATCATGGAGATCATGCCCGACAGCCGGGGCTTCTTGCGCGTGGATGAGCGCAAGCAGAAGCCGCTGACTGATATCTACGTGGCCGACACGCAGATCAAGCGCTTCGGCCTGCGCACCGGCGACCTCGTCTCCGGCCCGGTCCGGCCGCCCAAGGAGAACGAACGCTACTGGTCGCTGTTGCGGGTGCAGACCATCAACGAGCGGGAGCCTGAGGAGGCCCGCCACCGGCCACAGTTCGAGGACCTCATCCCCATCTACCCCCAGGATCGCCTGCGGCTTGAGACCAGCGGACCGGACAACGTCACCGGGCGCTTCATGGACCTGATCACGCCCATCGGCCGCGGCCAGCGAGGCCTCATCGTGGCTCCGCCCAAGGCCGGCAAGACCACCATCATCAAGAAGATCGCCAACTCCCTGACCGCCAACTACAATGACCTGCGCCTGATCGTGCTGCTGATCGACGAGCGGCCCGAGGAGGTCACTGACATCGACCGCTCCGTGGACGGGGAGGTCGTCGCCTCCACCTTCGATCGCATGCCCGAGGACCACATGAACGTCATGGAGCTGGTGCAGGCCCGATGCAAGCGGCTGGTGGAGCATGGCGAGCACGTGGTGGTGCTGCTCGACAGCATCACCCGCCTGGCCCGGGCATCCAACCTCACCGTCGAGCCCAGCGGCCGCACCCTCTCGGGCGGCCTGGACCCCACCGCCCTCTACCGGCCCAAGCGCTTCTTCGGCGCCGCCCGCAACATCGAGGACGGCGGCTCCCTGACCATCCTCGCCACCATCCTGGTGGAGACGGGCAGCCGCATGGATGACATGATCTTCGAGGAGTTCAAGGCCACCGGGAACATGGATCTGGTGCTCTCCCGCCAGCTCGCCGACCGCGGCATCTTCCCCGCCATCAACATCGAGCTGTCGAGCACGCGTCATCAGGAGCTGCTGTTCAACGACGACGAGATGCAGAGCATCTGGCAGCTCCGCAAGGCCCTGCACTCCATGGACATGGAGGCCGCCACGGAGACCCTCATCTCCGGAATCAGGAAGACGGCCGACAACGCGGAGTTCATGGCCATGGCCAAGGAGACGTTCCGCAACAGCTCATAGGACCGTATCCGCACCGCCAGCGGGCCCGGCGTTTCACGTGCGGCAAGGAGTCTGCAGGGCGCGTGGCGAAGGCTCTTACTGTGAGGGGTGGCGGGGCGCTCGACCACCGGCCATCTCAACAGGCGCGTCGCGGGACGGTGAGACACCATGCAGTTCTATCGTTCCGGTCACGGCGAGCGCGATGTCAGGCCCAGTCACACCGAGGGGGAGCCCGGCGAGCTCGGTCGCGGCCACGAGGCAGTCTGGACCCGCAAGTGGCTCACGGCCGCCAAGTTCCTCGTGGCGCCGGTTATCATTCTCATCGTGGTCTCGATGCTGGTGCCGGCTCTGCTGCAGGCACGGGAGCCGACCTATGAGGCCAAGTGTATGACCAAGCTCCGGGAGCTGGCCGCGGCCATTGACATGTACGCCATCGACCACGACGCCGCCCCCCTCTCGCGCAACTGGCACAGGGCCATCTGGCCTTACATCGACAATCCGCGGGCGGAGGACCTGCGCGTGGAGCCGGGCGGCGAGCTGGATCCGCGCAAGTGCCCGTCCGATCCGACGGACTCAACCGTCTCGTACCTGTATCTTGACCGCAGGCTGCTCAGTCATTCCAAGGCCAACCTCAGTGAGGGCCTCATACCGCTGGCGGTGGACGAGTACTTCCATCCACACGCTACTATGGCCTATTATGATGGGCATGTCGAGAAGGTCGATAAGCAGTTGTGGCTGCATCAGCGCCACCGCCAATGGGAGATCCGCCGGGACCTCGAGCACCCGGCCAGCTTCGCCTTCGAGCCGATTCCCGGCTCCGTTGAGCGGGCGCCGGGGCCGGGCCCGGAGATCGAGCGCACCGAGCGGTACATCTGGCCGGAGTTCTGACCGCCCGTCCGGTGTCGGGGGAGGCGGCTGCCCGTGAGCGAGCAGACCAGGAGAGTCCTCGTCCTCGGCTCCACGGGCTCCATCGGCGAGCAGACGCTCGAGATGGTTCGCGCTCACCCCGATCGGCTTCAGGTGGTGGGACTCGCGGCCGGGCGGAACTGCCGTCGCCTGGCGGAGCAGGCGGAGCAGTTCAGCGTGCCGCTGCTGGCCCTGGCCGATGAGCGTGCCGCCGGAGGGCTCGCCGCCCCTGGGGCGCGAGTCTTCGCTGGCGCGGCGGGAATCTGCGCGCTGGTGGGGGCGTGCGAGCCGGACCTCGTGGTGGGGGCCATCTCCGGCGTCGCCGGCCTCCGCCCCCTCATGGTGGCCCTGGAGGCGGGCATCGACTGCGCGGTGGCCAACAAGGAGCCTCTGGTGGCCGCCGGCCGCATCGTCACCGAGACCGCCCGGCAGAGCGGGGCGCTGCTGCTCCCCATCGACAGCGAGATATCCGCCATCTTCCAGTGCCTGCGCGGCGAGCGCTCCTCGGAGGTGGAGAAGATACTGCTGACCGCCTCCGGGGGCCCGTTCTCGGATCTCTCCGCCGAGGAGCTGCACAACGTCACCCCTCAGCGGGCACTCGACCACCCCACCTGGCAGATGGGTCAGAAGGTGACCATCGACTCCGCCACCCTCGCCAACAAGGGTTTTGAGGTGTTCGAGGTCCGCTGGATGTTCGGCGTGGAGGTGCGTCAGATCGAGGTCGTCGTGCACCATCAGAGCATCATCCACTCCATGGTGCAGTTCCAGGATGGCTCGGCCATCGCCCAGATGGGGCTGCCGGACATGCGGGTGCCGATCCAGTTCGCGCTGCTGTATCCCGACCGGCTCGAGAATGACCTGCCGCGCATGTCCCTGCCGGAGATCGGCTCGCTGACCTTCGCCGAGCCCGACACGGAGCGCTTCCCGTGCCTGCGGCTCGCCTTCTCGGCGGCTCGCGCCGGCCGCAGCTACCCGGCGGTGCTCAACGCCGCCGACGAGGTCGCAGTCGGCGCCTTCCTGGACGGGCGCATCGGCTTCCTGCGCATACCGGAGCTGATCGAGCGGGCCCTGGAGGAGCATCAGCCCTTCGAGCCCCATGACCTTGCGGACGTAGAGGAGGCCGACCAGTGGGCGCGGCGCTACGTCCGCGGGCTGCTCTGAGACCGCCGGCGACACGGCCGGCAGGAACCGGGCCCTGACCGCGCGACCTCGGGCCGACACGCCCGGGGCGTTACGCAGACGGAGCACAGACGGAATGCAGGAGACTATCAACGGGATTCTCAGCATCGCGGTGGTGCTGGGCGCCTGCATCTTCTTCCATGAGCTGGGGCACTTCGCCCTCGCCAAGCTCATCGGCATGAAGGTGGAGGAGTTCGCGCTGGGCTTCGGCTGGCGGCTGTGGGGCTTCCGCCGCGGCGAGACCGTGTACCGCATCAACGCCGTCCCGCTGGGGGGCTACGTGCGCATCACGGGCATGGAGCCGGGCGCGGAGCGGCAGGAGCGCGGCTTCCACAGCTTCCCCCGGTGGATGGGCACGGGGGTGCTGGCGGCCGGCTCAGTGATGAACGTGGTGCTGGCCGCCCTGGCCTTCATCGCCATCGGGGTCGTGGCGGGCATTCCCGTCTTCCCCAGCGATGAGGTCAACATCGCCAAGGTCATCCCCGACAGCCCCGCCGAGGCGGCCGGCCTGCGGCGCGGCGACCAGGTGCTGGCCATGGACGGGATGCGGCACAGCCTCATGATCGCCGACGTGGGCCGCGGGGGGCTGGCCCAGCGGGCGGGCCTGCAGCGCTACGATCGCGTCACCCGCGCCGGTGGCGAGCCCGTGGACACTCCACCCGAGCTGCTCGCGGCGATGATCCAGGCCCGGGACGCCGGCCGTGACTCCCTTCCCATCGAGGTGACGCACTACAACGAGAACGGCGACCGCATCGGGGAGGAGGACCTGACGCTCCCGGTCCCGCAGGGCCTTCCGGAGCGGGCCACCCCGGGCCAGGCCGGACCCGAGCTTGAGAGTCGCCTGGACCTGGCCCTGGCGCCGCTGAGCCAGGACACGGCTCTGGCCCACATCACCGAGCGCCCCGGCGAGCGGATCGCTCTCAAAGTCCGGCGCGGCGATCAGAGGCTGCAGCTCGGGGTGGTCCCGCGCAGAGAGAGGGCCCGGATCCCCGAGGAGGATGAGGAGGGGCGCCTGGACATCGTCGTGCGGGAGGTGGGGCGCGTCGGCGTCGTCCTGTCGCCGGAGATGCGCAGCATTCCGGTCACCGACGCTATCGGCTACGGGGTGCTCGCCTCGATAGGAGCGGTGCACGTGGTGACCAAGGGGCTGGTCGAGATGATGACGGGGCGGATGGCGCCCCAGGCCTCCGGACCGGTCGGGATCGCCGCCGTCACCGCCCAGCGCGCACAGATCGGCTGGACGGCGGTGGCCTCCATCCTGGGCATCATCAGCGCCAACCTCGCCATCATCAACCTCTTCCCCATCCCCCCGTTCGACGGCTTCCGGATCGTCCTGCTGGCGATTGAGGCCATCATCGGACGCCGCGTGAACGAGCGGATCGAGATCGGCGTGACCGTCGCCGGCGTGGCCATCATCCTGGGCTTCTTCGTTGTCATCACCTACATCGACATCGTCAACATCGTGCAGATGCAGGCCCCGTGAGGCGTGCGGTCATGACTGCTGACGACGGCTCCGAGGATTCCCCCTGGCCCCGCCGACACACTCGCCCGGTCATGGTCGGCGACGTTCAGATCGGGGGCGGCGCGCCCGTCAGCGTGCAGACCATGACCAAGACTCACACCCGCGACGTGGGGGCCACTCTCGCGCAGATCGAGCGGGCCGCCGAGGCCGGTGCCGATCTCGTCCGGGTGGCGGTGCCGTCCCGTGAGGCCGTGGATGCCTTCGCCGAGCTGGCCGCCGAGGCGGCCGTCCCGCTTATCGCCGACGTGCACTTCGATCACCGCATCGCCGTCGCCTGCGCCCACGCCGGTGCCGCCAAGCTGCGCATCAACCCCGGCAACATCGGCGACGATGAGCGGCTCGAGCAGGTCGCCGCCGCAGCCTCCACCGCCGGCATCCCCATCCGCGTGGGCGTCAACTCCGGATCTCTGGAGCGCGATCTCCTCCAGGCCCACGGCGGGGTGACGGCGGAGGCCCTTGCCGAGAGCGCCCGGCGCACGGTGGGGCGCATGCGCCGGCTGGGCTTCGACGACCTGGTGGTGTCGATCAAGGCCGCGGAGGTCCCCATGACGGTGGCGGCGAACCGCCAGTTCGCCGGCCATAGTGATCTGCCCCTGCACCTGGGGATCACCGAGGCCGGCTTCGGCTGTGCAGCGGCGGTCAAGTCGGCGGCCGGCCTGGGGATACTGCTGGCCGAGGGCATCGGCGACACCATCCGCGTGTCCATGACTGACCCGCCGGAGGACGAGGTGCAGGTGGGCATCTTGCTCCTGCGGTCATTGGGGCTGCGCCAGGGTCCGTGGCTGATCTCCTGCCCCACCTGCGGCCGCTGTAGCGTGGACCTGGCGCCGCTGGCCCGGGAGGCCGCCGCGGCCCTGCGGCAGCTCGACGCGCCCCTGACGGTCGCCGTCATGGGCTGCGAGGTCAACGGGCCCGGCGAGGCCCGGCAGGCCGACGTGGGCCTGGCCGCCGGCCGCGGCAGGGCCGTCATCTTCGCCCGCGGCGAGCAGCTTCGCACCGTCCCCATCGACCGGGCCGTGGACGAGCTTATGCGGGAGGCCCGGCGCGTCGCCGCGGCCATGCAGAATCGGGACGTCCGACACTAGAGCCTGTCTCACGACCCCGCGCAGGTCGGGCATCCCTGCCCGACAGGGCCGTTCCGGTGGGTTGTGAAACAGCTTCTGAGGAGGATCGTCGTGCGCGCATCACAGTACTACTTCCCCACCCTCAGAGAGGCGCCCAGCGAGGCTGAGATCCCCAGCCACCGCCTGCTGCTGAGGGGCGGCTTCATCCGCCCGCTGTCGGCGGGCATCTTCACCTACCTGCCGCTCGGTCAGCGGGTGCTGTCGAGGGTCGAGCAGATCGTCCGCGAGGAGATGAACCGCGCCGGCGCCCATGAGGTCCTCCTGTCTGTGCTGCACCCCAGGGAGCTGTGGGAGCGGTCCGATCGCTGGGACACCTTCCAGCCCACGCCCCTGCGCACCCAGGACCGCGCCGAGCGGTGGTTCTGCCTGGGGCCCACTCACGAGGAGGTCATCAGTGACCTGGTGGCCATGGACCTGGACTCCTACCGCGACCTTCCCGTGACCCTGTACCAGATCCAGGTGAAGTTCCGCGATGAGCTCCGGCCCCGCGGCGGGCTGATCCGCTGCAAGGAGTTCATCATGAAGGACGCCTACAGCTTCGGGCGCTCCCAGCAGGATCTCGACGAGGCCTACGATGCCATGTACGACGCCTACCTGCGCATCTTCGAGCGCCTCAACCTGCCGGTGGTGGTGGTGCAGGCGGAGGCCGGCTCCATCGGGGGCACGGACACCCGGGAGTTCATGCTGCTCTCGGACTCGGGCGAGGACACCGTCTTCATGTGCGACTCCTGCGGCTACGCCTCCAACGCCGAGTGCGCCACCGCCCGGCCGCCCGAGGCCCTCGCCCCGCCCGAGGACGGCCGGCGGGAGCTGGTGCAGACCCCCGACGCCACCACCGTCGAGCAGGTCACACAGATGCTGGACGTGTCGGCCGACCGCCTGGTCAAGACCCTCCTGTACCGCACCGACGCCGGCTTCGTGGCGGCTCTGATCCGCGGCGACCGCTCGCTCAACGAGTTCAAGCTCGCCCGCGCCGTGGAGGGCGACGAGCTGCGCATGGCCGATGATGCGGAGGTCATGGAGCTCACCGGCGCTCGGGTGGGCTTCGCGGGGCCGGTGGGGCTGCCTGAGCAGGTGCGCATCATCGCCGACCACGAGGTCGGCGCCATGCGCCACTTCGTCACCGGCGCCAACCGGGACGACGCGCACCTCATGGGCGTCAACGTCGGCGTGGACTTCGAGGTCGATGAGTACACCGATCTGCGCGAGGCCTGCCACGGTGACCGCTGCGCCCACTGCGAAGGTGGCACGCTCCAGGCCCGCCGCTGCATCGAGCTGGCCCACGTCTTCAAGTTGGGCACCAAGTACTCCCAGGCGCTCGACGCCACCTTCCAGGACGCCGATGGCAACGAGCAGGTGGCCATCATGGGCTGCTACGGCGTGGGAGTCTCCCGCATCGTGGCCGGCCTGGTCGAGCAGTCCCACGACGATGACGGGATCATCTGGCCTCGAGAGTGCGCTCCCTTCGAGGTCGCCATCCTTCTGCTTTCGCCCGATGACGAGGACCTTCGGACCATCGCGGACAATCTCTACACTGACCTCACCGACGCCGGGCTCGAGGTGCTCTACGACGAGCGCGACGCCAGCCCGGGCATCAAGTTCGCCGAGGCCGACCTCATCGGCTATCCGGTCAGAGCCGTCATCGGGCGCGTCACGCGCCAGGAGGGCAAGGTCGAGCTGCGGCGTCGGGCCGACGGCCACGAGGAGCTCGTTGAGATCGACCAGGCCGTCGAGCCCGTTCAGAGGATGCTCGAGGACGCGTAGCCAGGAGGTGCCGCCATGCCTGAAGAGGTTCGCAGGCCCGTTGTGGCCGGCCAGTTCTACGCAGGCACGTCCACGGAGTTGATGCGGCAGATCGAGGAGTGCTTCACCCACCGGCTGGGGCCCGGAGCGCTGCCGGAGGTCCGCGACGAGGGCCCCCGCCGCATCCTGGGGGTGATCAGCCCCCACGCCGGCTACGTGTTCTCGGGGGCCACCGCCGCCCACGGCTACGATGCCCTGGCCGCCGACGGCATGCCGGACGTGTTTGTCGTCGTCGGCCTCAATCACGGCCGCGGGGGCCTCTCCTCAGCGGTCCAGACCTCCGGCGCCTGGGAGACGCCACTGGGCACCGTGCCGATCGCCGAGGAGGTGGCCGGGGAGATCGCGGGGCGGCTGCCGGATTTCTCCTTCGATCCCCAGGACATGGCCATGGAGCACAGCCTCGAGGTCCAACTCCCCTTCCTCCAGTACCTCTACGAGGAGCACCTCATGTTCGTCCCCGTGATGATGAGCGATCAGGACCTGGACTCCGCCCGGGCGGTCGGCAGGGCCCTGGCCAACGCCCTGGCTGACCTCGATGCGGTCATCATCGCCAGCACTGACATGACCCACTACGAGCAGGCCAGCAGTGCCAAGCGTAAGGACAACCTGCTCATCCAGCGCATCGAGGCCCTGGACGCCGAGGGGCTGGTCAGAGAGCGCCAGTCCCGCGGCATCTCCATGTGCGGCGTGGGCCCTGTGGCGGCCACCATCATCGCCGCCACCGCCCTGGGCGCCACGGAGGTCGAGTCCCTGGCCTACTCCACCTCCGGCGACGTCATGCCCGCCGAGCAGGTCGTGGGCTACTACTCCGCCGTCATCCGGCGATAGCGGCCCGCAACATCCGGGCAGGTGTCCGGCGTCGGGCGTCAAACAGCTTATAGGGGGGGAGCAACCGGATTGCGCCCGCAGTCCGGTCGGGCACACGATGCCAGGCCCGCCGTGATGGGCTGCGGCCGGGCATGGTGGGGTGTAGCCACGGTGTCCCCTCCCCCCAACACGCACAAGCACGAGAGAGAAGGTGTGACGCACGTGAAGAGTGTCTACGTAACCAGACAACTCCCGCAGGCTGCTCTGGAGAGCCTGGAGGGCGAGGTCGAGTGGTCCGTCAGCCCACACGACCGCGTCCTCGAGCGCGATGAGCTGCTTGAGGCGGTTACCGACATCGACGGGCTGCTGTGTCTGCTCACCGACGAGATCGACGCGGAGATCATGGACGCCGCCCCCAATCTGGAGATCATCGCCAACTACGCGGTCGGCTTCAACAACATCGACGTCGAGGCCGCCACCGAACGCGGCATTCTCGTCACCAACACGCCCGGGGTGCTCTCTGAGACCACCGCAGACCTCACCTGGGCCCTGATCATGGCGGTTACCCGCCGCGTCGTCGAGGGCGACCGTTTCATGCGCGCGGGCAAGTACGATGGCTGGGCGCCCATGCTGCTGCTCGGCTCCGACGTCTACGGCAAGACCCTGGGCATCATCGGCATGGGCAACATCGGCCAGGCCGTGGCGCGCCGCGCCATCGGCTTCGACATGGAGATCCTCTACCAGGACATGTTCTTCGACCTCTCAGAGGTCGCCGAGCACCTCCTCGACGCCGACGAGGTGCCGACCCGTGAGGTGCTGCGCCGCTCCGACATTGTGACGCTGCACGTACCCCTGACCGATGAGACGCATCACATGATCGGGGAGCGCGAGCTGGAGCTGATCGGTGAGAACGGCTATCTCATCAACGCCTCGCGCGGACCGGTGGTGGACGAGGTCGCGCTGGTCGAGGCGCTGCGCAACGGCACCATCGCCGGCGCCGGGCTCGACGTCTATGAGGACGAGCCGGAGATGAAGCCGGGGCTGGCGGAGCTCGACAACGTGGTCCTTCTGCCCCACCTCGGCAGCGCCAGCATCGAGACCCGCACCGCCATGGCCGACCTGGCGGTGGACAACCTCCTGGCATTCTTCGCCGGAGAGCAGCCGCCCACGCCGGTCAATGCCGAGGGCCTCGAGGCGTGACGCCGCTCACCGACGGCCACGGCGCCCCCGCGCCACGCGGGGGCGCCTCCGTGTACGGGCAGGATCGCGCCAGGGGCGTCTACTACGTGGCCGAGGCGGATGAGGGCCTCGTCGGCCAGGCGCTGGTGACCACCGAGTGGAGCGACTGGAACTGCTGCCAGTACTGGTGGCTGCAGAGCGTCTACGTCCGCCCCCGGTGGCGCCGCCGGGGCGTCTTCGCGGCCATCTATCGTCACATCCTCTGCCGCGCGCGAGCCCGCTCCGTCGCGGCCCTGCGCCTCTATGTGCACCGCGCCAATCACCCCGCCCGCACGGCCTATGAGCGGGTGGGCATGACCGAGACCGGCTACACCGTCTTCGAGCAGGCACTGGGGAGACAGTGATGAACACCGTGACCGTGGGGATGATCAAGGTCATCCCTGAGAAGTGGCAGCCGGAGGCGAACATGGCGGCGCTGGGGCACCTGATCCCGCGCGTCGCCGATGCGGGCGCCGATCTGGTCATCACCCCGGAGAGCTTCGTGGACGGATACGTCGTCCACGAGGAGGACTGGACTGAGGAGCGCTTCGCACAGGTCTGCGAGCCGGGCCCGGATGGCCGGCGCGCCACGCGCCTGAGGGAGGTCGCCGCCGAGTGCGGGGTCTGGCTGGTGGCGGGGCTGTCGGAGCGCCGGGCCGACGGCTTCTACAACACCGCTCATCTCATTGCACCCGACGGCCGGCTCGTCGGCCGCTACGACAAGGTCCAGGCCCACGAGCGCTACCGCCACGGGACCTCGCTGCCGGTCTTCGAGACCGACTTCGGCACCGTGGCCATCGCCATCTGCGCCGACCGGCGCTGGCCGGAGATCATCCGATCCCTGCGCCTGATGGGAGCTCGCATCATCCTCATGCCCACCTACGGCATGAAGGGCCCCCGCAACGCCCTGTGGCTGCGGACGCGCTCCTACGAGAACACCTGCTGGATCTGCTTCACGCACCCCGAGGAGAGCCTCGTCACCAACCCCGAGGGCGACATCTTCGCGCACCTGGTCGGCGCCAGCCCGTTCCTGCTGTGCACCATCGACCTCTCCGAGGCCGACGATGCCCCGATGCTCGATGAGCGCCACCCGGACGTCTACGGCTTCGCCTGGGAGCTCAGGAACTGAGCCCGTGTTGGATCGTCTGCGCCATCCCGGGAGGTCCGGCCTGGCGTCAACACGCGCTCCCGACCTGATGGCGCCGTCGCCCCCGCGGTGCTGGAGACGCTGGCCGTCAGCGGGCAGCGGGGCAGGTGACCGGCGCCGCTCAGGCGAAGCTCGTCGCCGACCGAAGACCAGTCCGCCGAAGGGAGATACCCCAGATGCCTCTGCGTGTTGCCTTTGCAGGCTTCCGGCACGGCCACGTCCTCTCGTTCGTCAACGCCGCCCGCAACCTCGACTACTGCGAGATCGTCGGCGTCGTCGAGGAGTCCGATGACGACCTCCAGTACCTGCAGCGCGCCGACCTGGAGCGCACCCACGCCACCGTTGACGAGATGCTCGACGACGTCGAGGTCGATCTGCTCGCCACCGCCGAGTACTACGCCAGGCGCGGCTCGGTGGTGATCAAGGGCCTCCAGAGCGGCGCACACGTCATCTCCGATAAGCCCCTGTGCACCGAGATCGACGAGCTGCGGGAGATCAAGCGCCTCGCTGAGGAGAGCGACCTTCAGGTCGCCATGCAGCTCTCCATGCGCTTCAGCCCCGTCTATCAGACCATGCGCCGCATCGTTCAGGACGGCGAGCTGGGGCAGTTCCTGGCCGCCAGCGTCTTCGGCCAGCACCCCCTGGGCTACCCGGACACCCGCCCCGGCTGGTACTTCGAGGAGGGCAAGCACGGCGGCACCATCAACGACATCTTCATCCACGGGGCGGACATGCTCCGCTACTGCACCGGCCTGGAGTTCGAGACCGTCGTCGCCGCCGAGGCCTGGAACGCATCGCTGCCCGAGGTGCCCTTCTTCCAGGTCGGCGCCCAGTGCATGCTGGCCATGCAGGGCGGCCCCCACGTGCTCGCGGACGTCTCGTACATGCCCGGCCGCGGCTGGCAGTTCTTCCTCACCGGATCCGAGGCCTACCTGGCTGTGGACCACGACCGCATGCTGCTCAGTCCCGAGGGCGGCGAGGAGCGCCACATCCAGCCCCAGGCCGACCAGCCGTCGGCGTCGCCGTTCGAGGACCTGGCGTCACACCTGGAGCATGGCACCGAGCGCTTCCTCCCCACCGAGGAGGTCTTCCGCTCACAGATGGCCGTGCTGGCCGCACAGAGGGCCGCCGATACCGGCGAGCGCGACATGCCCGTCCCGCAGATCTGACGAGATGGCTCGCGGAGCGGTCAATTGCGCAGGTTCTCGCATGTTGACCACAAGTGCAGTCCGCAAGCTTCGCTGTCGCGACGATGGTCAGCATTCAGGTGGAGGGGCCGCCGGGCGCGGAGCGCCCGGTGAGGCGTGTGGGGGCAGCGAGCACGCCGAAGGTTCCACCCCGGCCCAAGACGTAGCTGTGCCCAGAGCCCAAACGAGGTGCACGCGAGGGCGCCTGCGATACTTACCGCGTGGGCCGGGGTGGAACCTGAGCGCTGCGTTACAGAACGCACCGCTCACCGCTCGCTTCGCTCGCGGCGGCCCCTCCATGGTGGACGCGAGCGTGCTGTCGTGACGCCGGAGGGGACGCGAACTTCTGCGACCGAGCAATAGGCCTGCAACCGGACGCAATCAGGAGGAGCTGACGCCATGCGCATCGCCATCACGCTCGCGGCCGTCCTGACGGCCGCCGCGCCCCTGTCTGCATACACCGACCTCAGCGACCCCGCCGAGCCCTGGCTGGAGCAGCCCGTCGGCATCTCCACCGAGGTGCCGCACCCCTTCGACCCGCTGGCCGTGGAGGGGGACACGGTCTCCTGCTGGGGCCGCGAGTACTCGCTGGCCGCGCCCTTCCCCGCGCAGATCACCAGCCGGGGCGAGGAGTTGCTGGCGGCGCCGGTGCGCGTCATCATTGAAGCCGCCGGCGACACCCACCAGGTGGCCGGCCTGCCGCTCACCGTGGGCCAGGCGCGGGATGATCGCGTGGAGTTCTCGGGCGCGGGAGAGGCCGGCCCCGTCGCCATCTCCGCCGAGGGCTGGCTGGAGTACGATGGGCTGATGCAGATCGCCCTCAATGCCTCCGGCGAGGCCACCGTTGACCGCCTGAGCATTGAGGTCCCGGTCCGGCCTGACGTCGCGATGTTCATGCACAGCTCCAGGCGCTGGGGGCAGTACGTCTACGAGCGCGTCGGCGAGCCGGGCTGGTCGTGGCGCCCTGAGGGCTGGCAGTCGCTGGTGTGGCTGGGCGATCACCAGCGGGGTCTGACCTTCGTGACCGAGCGACCGGCGCTGTGGATCGGTCCGCCGGAGCAGGCGGTCCAGGTCGAGCGCACCGACGAGGCGGTGGTGCTGCGCGCGAACCTGGTCGGCGAGCCAACGCAGCTCGGCGAGCGGACGTGGGTGATCGGGCTGCAGGCCACTCCCGGCAAGCCCCTCCCGGCCGGCTGGCACGGCCGCCACGTCGGCCAGGGCGGGCTCGTCACGCCGGAAGAGGCCCGGCAGACCCGTGAGCGAGGCCAGACCGTGGCCCTGATGTGGAACTCCCTCACCAAGTACTTCAGCTATCCCGAGCCACAGGACCCGGAGGCCTTTCGCGACGCCATCCAGGCCTACCACGACGCCGGCATGCGCGTGGTCGTGTACATCACGCTCTCGGGCACCGGTCCCTCGCCGGTCCGCGAGCGCCATCTCGACCAGTGGCTGATGACCAACGCCGACGGCGATCCGCTCTTCGGCAGCACGGAGGGCAACGAGGTCTACGCCAGCACCTGCGCGGCCAGCAGCTACGCCGACTGGCTGGTGTGGGCGGTAGATCGCGCCATGGAGGACTACGACCTCGACGGCGTCTACATCGACAACCCCGGTCCCTACTACTGCTACAACGCCGCTCACGGCTGCGGCGGCGAGCATGGCGTCCGCTACACCTACTTCGCCACCCGGGACCTGCACAAGCGCCTGTGGACCGTCATCCACGGCCGCAAGCCCCAGGAGGGCATCGTCTGGGAGCACAACTCCCGCACCTCCAACAGCCTCAACCTCACCTTTGTGGACATCTACTCCGACGGCGAGCACTTCCGCGTCAAGTCCAAGGGCCATCCGGAGGAGATCACGCGGACGCTGCTGGACATCACCGGCACCGGGCGGCAGTGGGGCGCCCAGCCGTGCTTCCTGCCCTCAGCGCTGAACCTCCGCGAGGAGTACACCGACTGGATGCTGTGCCGGCTGCTGCCCTTCGGCAATGTGATGATGTCCGTGGCCTCGTGGATGGACTACTCGCGGCTCGTGCCGGTGCTGCAGGCCCGCCGGGACTTCGGCCTCGGCGAGGCGCCGGTGGAGTGGTTCACGCCCGAGGCCACGCCCGACTGGCTGCCGGTCGGCCCCGAGGAGCTGCTGGTCGGCGCCTATCGCCGCCCGGATGATCATGTCATGCTGGTGCTGGGCAATCCCACGGATGCAAAGCTGGCAGCGCGCATGGACCTGCGGCCCACGCAGGCGGAGCTGGGCGGCGAGGTGACCGTCACCGACGGGCTCACCGGCGCCCCCTGCCCGCCCATCGGCCGGAGCATGGTCCTGTGCGTGCCCGCGAACTCCTTCCGCGTTGTGCTCATCGAATTGCTTGGCTATTGAATTCACAGGGCCAACTTGACAGCGGGGAGAATTCTCTCGTATGATTGTAAAGCTTGAAGCCAATTAACCTCCACAAATGCTGACAGGAGACCAGAGAGACTATGTCTCGGAATGAAACGCGATCATCTCGCCGGGGCGGCGATGGCAAACAATCGGCCCCCAGCAAGCCGAAGCCGTACAAAACGAGACCCATTAGGAAGGGTGTGGGGCGACACGGGAGCGGAGGAGGTCAGACTGATGACGCGCCAGGAGAATCCGGCCCCGAAAGAGCCGACTAGTCAGCAGCAAGTACAGACGCAGTCCAGTGAGCAAGCGCAAAACTCCAATCAACAGGTCACGAAGCCTCGAGCCTACAACACGCGAGCTGTTTTGGCGACCATTGACGTCCCGGATGATCCAGTCAAGCGATCTGTTGAGCGAAGTGATACCGAAAGCTGACGTGACCCGTCAGCATGGCGACCCACGCTACATTCATCAGCTCGGAGTGCACCGTGTGCGACCAAGCCAACACTGAAGATTCTCCTCGGAACTACGACGCGGCTGCGGCGGATCTGGTGCTTGCCGCTGCCAAGTGCGCCTATGAAGAGGAGCAGGACCGCTTCCGGCAGACAGAGCAGAAGCTCGGCTTCGTACTCGCGTACGCCGGGGTGCTTATCGCGCTGCTGGCCTCAGCATTGCTTCGCGGTGTCAATCCGTCGGTCGCCGTCCTTGGCTTTGCATGCGAAGCAGCTCTCGTGCTGTCGCTCATCTTCTTACTCCTCTGTATCTGCTTTGCCTTCTTGGGATTGAAGCCACTGACCATAGAGCGCATAGACCTGAGTGACGTCGTCACCGACAACGAGTTGACGAACGAACCATCCCACGTCGCAGGCCGATTGGCCAGGACGTATTCCCAACTGGTCGAGCGTAACGACGCTGCAATCGACCGCAAAGCCGCATCGTTCGACCGCGCCGTGCTATGCGCGGTTGTCGGGACTGGTCTCGCTACCCTTGGTTTCCTGCTATGCCTCAGCGGCGGTTGAGTCGCCCTCTAGGCCCCGCTACCACCCGAGCACCGGCCCGTAGGTCTGCGGCATGCGCTCCCGGCGCCACACGCCGCGGTAGGAGCGCGGCGTGATCTGATCGTCCTCGCTCCAGTTGTTCAGCGCCGCGTGGGGGGTGAGGTCCACGTCCGCTACGTAGACGCCATCCTCGCCGCCCGCGCTCGCCAGCACGATCCCGTGCTGGTCGATGACGCAGCTCTCACGCTGGCTGTAGATGGCGGCCACGTAGGCGACTGCGTTGTTCAGCGCCAGCATCCGTGCCCCATGCGGCCAGGCCGTGTCGTCGGCGCGCCCGGCGCCCCAGATCGGCAGGCAGATGATCTCCGCCCCATTCAGCGCCAGCGCCCTCGCGCCCTCACTGAAGCAGTTGTCGTAGCAGATCTGCATGCCCACGTGCCCGATGTCCGTCTCGAACACGGGGTAGCTGCTGCCGGGCGTGAAGCCCCACTCCACCTCCGGTGAGGGCAGGTGGACCTTGCGGTAGACGCCGATCAGCTCGCCGTCGCGCCCCCACAGCGCCGCCGAGTTGTGGCAGATGTCGCCGTCGATCTCATACAGGCCGGCACACACGATGATGTCGCTCTCGTCGGCGGCCGCCGCCAGCGCCCGGGCCATCGGCCCGCCGGGGATCGGCTCACAGGCCTGGAGGGGCTCGAGGTCCTCGATCCCCGCGTAGTTGATGCCCTCGCCCAGGCAGATGAGGTCGGCCGCCTTCTCGGCCGCCACCCGCACCTGCTCGACTGCCCAATCGATGGCATCCTGCAACGTGCTCCCCGACGCCGCGTGTCCCTGCACCGCCGCCAGCCGCACGATGCGTCGCTGCGGGGCCGGCACCGGCTGCATGCTGGGGTTGGCGAAGCTCACCGCGCCGCCCGGCGACCAGCGGGCCATGAGGTCGAAGCGCACCCGGTTCGCCCGCTCCGGCACCGGGATGGTCGCATCCAGCCGCGCCAGCCCCCCGTCAACCTCCGCGTACTGCGGGAAGTGGCGGTAGATCCAGGGCGGCCAGCCCGTATGCACGCGCGGCTCGTCGTCCCAGTAGATGCGCACCAGGGAGTGCTCCAGCGGCTCCGCCGCGCCGTCGCAGCGCACATCAGCCTGGAACCGAACCGCCTCCGTGCCCTCGGGGAGCATCACGTGCTGCCAGATGTAGCCCATCGATGCGCCGCTCTCGCGCATCGCGAACTGCATCCAGCGCGTGCCATCGCGGTCCACCACGCCGTAGCGCGGCTTGGTGCGGGGGTTGCCCAGCTCCAGGGTCCAGCCCTCAGGCACGCCCTCCTCGACCGCTGCGAAGTCCGGGTTCGTCACCAGCTCATCCGCCATGGCGGTCCCTCCAGATAGCACGAGTGCAGCCAGCACAATGCAGCGCACGATGCACCCTCCTCACGGTGGCTCAGCCTCGCCCGCCATCCTGCTGACCGACTTCACGGGAGAGCACTCCATCAGCCACTACGGCACTCAGAGGCACGGCTTCATGCGCTCGGACGAGGCGGCCTCCCGTCACAACGAGGGCTGCAACTACCTCTTCTGCGACATGCACGTCAAGTGGCTGCGGCCGACGCAGATCCCCTGCAGCGACCAGGAGTGCTGGTGGTCCATCGCGCGGTAGGGCCTGGTAACGGCGCCTCCGCCGACCCGAGCTTCGCTCGGCCCACCCCCCTCCCTGGCGCCACAGACGACGTGGCGCAGGCGGGAGGGGGAACACGGCCAACGACGCAGTTGCCCAGTCGTCTGGAGGGGCCGGCCTCCGTTCCGGCCCGCTCGTTCGCCGTCCCCGTCGGCACCTCCCCCCGACCCGAGTAACGGCGGGCCGGACAGTGGTCCGGCCCCTCCATACGGCGCGGCAACGACCACGGACAACGGCCTCAACGGCCGGCGGCGTGGGCACGCCGCCGCTCCGCACGGCAAACGCACGCCCTTTGCTGCAGGGCGCGGACCCGTGTCGGGCCTGCCGTTTGCCGTGAGCCGTTGCTGTTATGCCGTACGGAGGGGCGGGCTTCCTTGCCCGCCCGCGTCGTTCGCCGTCGTCGCGGGACCTGCCCCCCCCGACCCGAGGCCAGCCGTCATCACCGCCCCGCGTACCACTCCTCGAAGTACTCCCGGCCGCGCGCCACGGCCCGCTCCATCCAGTCGCGGTGCTCGGCGAACCACCGGACGGTCCGGCGAATGCCTCGCTCCCAGCCGATGCGCGGCTCCCAGCCCAGCGCCCTGATCTTGGAGGCGTCCATGGCGTAGCGCACGTCGTGGCCGGGGCGGTCCTCCACGTGCCGAATGAGGCCCTCGGGCTTATCAAGCTCGTCGAGGATGAGCCGGATCGTCTCCATGTTCGGCCGCTCGTCGCCGCCGTGGATGTTGTAGGCCTCGCCCGGCGCGCCCCGCTCCAGCAGCAGCAGCAGCGCCCGGCAGTGGTCCTGCACATGAAGCCAGTCGCGTACCTGCATCCCGTCGCCGTACACAGGCAGGTGCTCGTCATTGAGCGCCCGCCAGGTGAAGAAGGGGATGAGCTTCTCGGGGTACTGGTATGGCCCGTAGTTGTTGGAGGGCCGCGCGATGACCACCGGCAGATCATAGGTCACGAAGTAGGAGTGCGCCAGCCGGTCGGCGCCGGCCTTGGTGGCCGCGTAGGGATTGCGGGGCTGCAGCGGGGCATTCTCCGCGAAGGGCTCGCCCAGACAGGCCCCGTAGACCTCATCGGTGGAGACGTGCAGCAGGCGGTCCACGCCCGTCGCGCGGGCGGCCTCGAAAAGGCGAAAGCTGCCCACGAAGTTCGTCCGCACCGCGGCCTCGGCGGAGATGATGGAGCGGTCCACGTGGCTCTCGGCCGCGAGGTGGACCACAGCATCCACGCCTCCCACCGCCGCATCCACGGTCTGCTGGTCGCAGATGTCGCCCTCCACCAGCTCCAGGCGCGGATCGCCCAGCACGTCCTCCAGATTCTCGCGGCTGCCGGCGTAGGTCAGCTTGTCCAGCACTCGCACCCGCGCCTCCTCGCGCTCGCGCAGCACGTGCCGCACGAAGTTGCAGCCGATGAAGCCCGCGCCGCCCGTCACCAGCAGGTGCATGAGCCCAACTCCTACGTGAAGCTGCGGAAGCTCTCCTTTACCTCGGTAACGCGCAGCAGCTCCTGGACGGTTCCGCTCTCCACCGCCTCGGCCACGACCGCCAGGCTCTGGTCGAGGGCGTCGAGCGTCTCCTGGACCTCCTCGTCGCCATGCGAGTAGGTGACGAACAGCAGCCCGCCGCGGCGCAGCAGCACGCCCCGAGCCGCCATCTCCTGCAGCAGCAGCGTCCAGGCGTCCTGCGCGAGCTGCGAGTCCTCGTAGTCGATGGTCTGGCTGCTCATGGGGGCGTAGCCGTGGCAGTGCAGGGGGACGCCGTGCCTGGCGCCCAGCTCCTCGAAGCCCTCCATCAGCCGCGCCCCGGTGGCCCAGAGGTGATCGATGACTGGCTCCTCCCGGATCAGGCGCATGGCCGCGGCGCCGGCCGCCAGCGACAGGGCCTCGCCCCCGTAGGTGACGCTGATTATGAGGTTGTCGATGGCCTCCTGCATCACCTCGGCGCGCCCGCAGACCACCCCCAGCGGCATGCCGTTGGCCGCGCCCTTGGCGAAGCACGCCAGGTCCGGGGTGACGCCGAAGTACTCCTGCCCGCCCCCCGGCGCCATCCGAAAGCCCGTCACGATCTCGTCGTACATCAGCAGGGCCTCGTGCTCATCGCACAGCTCCCGGACGCGCTGGTGGTAGCCGTCGGGAACCTTGCCGCCGCCGGTGGCGGGATCCAGGGAGACCATCGCGACGCGGCCCTCGTACTCCCTCAGCTTCTCCTCCAGCGAATCCGCGTCATTGCGCGTCCAGCCGTCGATGACGCTGCCCAGGCAGTCCGGCACGCCCATCTCCATGCCGGAGCTCTGTGCCGCCCAGGCGTCCGCCCAGCCGCGGTAGCCGCAGTTGAGCAGCACCTCCCGGCCCGTGTAGCCGCGGGCGATGCGCGCCGCAGCCGTGGTCACCTCCGCCCCGCCTTTGAGGAACCGCACCATCTCCGCGCAGGGCACCATCTCGCAGATCGCCTCCGCCACCTCCACCTCCCGGGGGCTGAGCAGCCCGTAGATGATGCCGTGGTCGAGTTGCTCGCGGATGGCGGCGTCCACCGCCGGGTGGCAGTAGCCCAGCGTGATGGGTCCCAGCCCCAGGATGTAGTCGATGTACCAGTTGCCGTCCACGTCCTGGATGCGCGCGCCCTCCGCGTCCTGGGCGTAGATGGGGAAGGCCCCCAGCGCGAAAGCCGTGGGGCGCTTGCTGTTCGTCTGCGAGCCTCCCGCAATCAGCTCGATGGCCCGGCGATACAGCTCAAGTGATGCATCGTAGCTGCGCTGCTGTGACATCCCATCTCCCTCCAGTGGTCGATGCCTCCTGGCGCACCCCTAGCTTCGCCATCATCTGCCGACGGCCCTTCGCCACTCCGTCAGCAGTGCCGCGACACGCTCAACGGCGTCCTCGGACTCTCTGCTGTGGTCGGACGCGCCCGCTGCCGTTGCCGTCAAGGCAGCGGCGGCGTGCCTTCGCGTAGGTCGCGCTTCCAGCGCGACCCCGTCCCCTCCCCGCATTCAACGGCCGGGCCGACTTCGCGCCCCTTTGCGGCGCGCTCAGGCGGCCCCTCCTGTGCGCGCGCCCTCCTTCCGTGGCACGCACACTCCTGTGCGTGCGCCGTGTTCCGCGCGGTCAGCGCGGAACAACGACGGCCGCGGGAGACGGAGGCGCGCCCATCCACAGGCTACGTCGAACGACGACGGCGGGCGGGCAAGGAAGCCCGCCCCTCCTGACGACACGACCGCCCCGCCCTCGTATCCCTGGGAGTCTGGGGGGCGGGCGCCCTCGCCCGCCCCTTCCGCCGGCTCTGCGGAC